>USLD01000028.1 GCA_900555495.1 uncultured Slackia sp.
AGCCCATAGCCACGATCACACGGTCAGCATCGGGTGCGCCGTAGTAGTTGAACAGCTCGTAATTGGTGCCGAGCTTCTCATTGACCTGATGCATGTAGTCTTCGACCACCGCGGGAAGGGCGTCGTAGTAGCTGTTGCACGCCTCGCGATGCTGGAAGAAGATATCGCCGTTCTCATGGCTACCGCGCATGGCAGGGTGCTCCGGATTGAGCGCGTGCGCGCGGAAGTCGCGGACGGCGTCCATGTCGCACATATCGGCAAGGTCGTCGTAATCCCACACGGCCACCTTCTGCACCTCGTGCGAGGTGCGGAAGCCATCGAAGAAGTTGATGAAGGGCACGCGACCCTTGATGGCGGAAAGATGGGCGACGGCAGAAAGGTCCATGACCTCCTGAACGTTGCCTTCGGCGAGCATCGCGAAGCCCGTCTGACGGCATGCCATGACGTCAGAGTGGTCGCCGAAGATGTTGAGAGCCTGGGTTGCAACGGTGCGGGCGCTGACATGAAGCACGCCGGGGAGCAGCTCGCCGGCCATTTTGTACATGTTCGGGATCATGAGAAGAAGACCCTGCGATGCGGTGTAGGACGTAGTCAATGCACCTGCAGCGAGCGAGCCGTGCATGGTGCCGGCGGCGCCGCCCTCGGACTGCATCTCGCACACTTTCACCGTGGTGCCGAAGATATTCTTCTTACCCTGGGCAGACCACTGGTCGACGAAGTCGGCCATGGGGCTCGAAGGCGTAATGGGATAGATGCCGGCAACCTCGGTGAACGCATAGGAAACGTACGCCGCGGCGTTATTGCCGTCCATCGATTTGAATTCTCTCGTCATACCAACGCTCCTTTGAAACAAGCCTGCGCCGTCTTCCCCGGATCGCGAGCTTTCCGCCGTGCTAACGAACATACCGCGTTATGGTAGCGCGAGCGCTTTAGCCTACGCGAGTGCGACGCACGGAGTGGGTTGAGCGTTCGGCAAACGGTGCGACTTAAAACCCGCCGACATCTGAGGCCTTTCGCCGAAAAGGGATTCGCTCGACCATGCGAGAACGTCCGCGAAACGAAGCAGGGCCGCTTTCGCAGCCCTGCTTAGGAGCGATCGAGTTCCTCTTTTAAAAGCGGAATTAAACGATGGAACGTTTCATCGACCGTCTTTTTCTTCAATTGACATTCCCAAATGACATGGACACGCCACCCCTGCTCTTCGAGGCTGCGGATATTGCGTTCGTCGCGTTCGACGTTACGCTCGAATTTCGGAATCCAGTACTCGAGATTGGTCTTCGGCATGGACGGATGGCAGTGTGGACAACGATGCCAAAAGCATCCGTTGACGAAAATGCATACCTTCTTCCCCGGATAGGCGACGTCCGGCTTTCCCGGCACCTTCCATTGAAGACGGTATCCACCAAGACCCGCCGCGCGGAGGCGCTGTCTGACGATGAGCTCGGGCTTGGTGTCTTTGCCTTTGTTGCCTCTCATGCTCTTACGTACGGCCGGAGCCACGATTTTTCGCGGCGCCGGTGCAGCATGGAGGATGCAACGCGTGCTATGCGCATGCCTTCTTATATAGGTAAGATGCTCGCGCTTCACCGACACGCGCCATAATCCGGTTTTCCCCGCGCCGCGAACACGAACAGCACCGAGACCCTTGCCTGAGACGCCGCGTTTCGCATGGATGCGACAGACGGGAGCAGGACCGTTTTCGATCCTGCGCGCACGTTGGGACACGCGTCCGCTAGCGCTCACGCCCACCCCTTATATAGGAGACGATGAACGAGATGCCCGCGACCGTCAGCGCCAAACCGAGGCCCGTGTAGAAGAAGGCGATGAACCATTCGGGCAGAAGGCCGCTTGCGCGCAGCGCAATACCGCCGCCCATCATGATCGCCATGATGATATAGCCTTTCTTGTCGAAGAAATGCCATATCTGCTTCTTGTCTTCTTCGAAGCCGCGAATGCGTTCGGAATGCTTTTTCACGAGCTTCTTGAACACGAAGAGGTGGAACATGAGAAACACGACGAGCGTTCCCAGCAAGACCCACCATACCAGGTGGTCGTGAGTCAGGGCGCCGATGCCGATGTTGCCGATGTTGCCGCCTGCTATGATCCAGACGAAGCCCGCGACGAGGAGGAGTTTTTCAGTCGATATCTTCATGCCATCGATTATATACAGCACCCGATTTGTGTCAGCCATCTTCACATGAACAACGTTCATTTTAGAAAACCTTGTGGGACGGCCCTCTTGCCGCCCCACAGGCTAAAGAAATGGGTTTTTCTACGCACGCCGCTTCGCCAGGAGCGCGCATGCCTCATCGATGCGCGAACGAAGCGAATCTTGGTCGGCCGTATCGAAGAAATAACGCACGACGCATGGCTGGTCGCAGCGGCGAGCGTCGGCGCGCTCCACACGCACGAAAATCGTCTCGACCTCGTCGAAGCCGCGCGTAAGGGCCACATACGAGTAGCAGCTCGCCTGCAGCAGATGCTTCGCATGCAGGGCCTCATCGGTCTCGTCGTCGGATCCGCCGGTCTTGTAATCGACGATCAACGCACGGCGCTTCTCCCCTTCCGCGCCCCTCCACGACGCGAACAAGTCGATCGAGCCTTCGAGATAGCGGATAGCGCGGCACTCTTCATCGCAGGACGATTCCTCGTCGAGCGACACGAAGAAGGGAAGCTCGGCGTGCATGTCATCGGCGCCTTCGCACATCCGTGCGACATCGCTTGCAAACCAGCGTTCAAGCGCTGCTTCGAGCCGCAGCAGCGACGCATCGCGAAGACCGCAGCCGAGCGCGATAGAGCGCACGCGCTCATACGGGGGCATGACAAGCGCGCCATGCGATGCATCTCTCTCTTTGATCGCCCACTGGGCGCACAGATGAAACGCGGCACCGAAATCGGTCGCCTTATCGGTATCGTGGGAGAGGTCGTCGTTCAACGCATCCCAGAACTCCTCGTCGGGCGACGCGTAGAACGGCTCGGAAATCGCAGGCGCATCGCCCCCGCCCGCCTGCGCCAACGACGAATAGCTGGCCACGTCCTTGCGCAGGCCGGCCGGTCGGACATGCGAGGCCTTCGTTCGCTCGAAAAGACAAGGTATCTCGACCGATTCGCAGGCGGCGCGATCATCGACGGCGGGTCGCTCGTCTTGCTCCGTCTCCTGGAAGTCGGATTCATCGACATCGATGCGCTCGACGCGCGCGGGAGCGCTTCCGCCGAAGTCGACGAACGTCTCCCCTTTCTCGAAATCGTCGAGCCCGAACAGCGCGCTGCGAATGTCGTCGTAAATACCCGTATCGGCATTGATTCCCGAAGAGCCATCGTCGCTTTTGCCGGAACGAACGCTTGTCATGGCGACGACGAGCGCCTCTTTCGCACGCGTCAAAGCCACGTACAAAAGGCGGCGTCGCTCCTGCAGCTCCTGCTCGGCTTCATGTTCGCGCAGAATTTCACGCTGAGCAAGCGGCGTTTCCGCACGGTCGACGGCTTCGACGACGTCGTCGAAGCGGCCGTCGTTGCACGGCATGTATTCCGCTTTCATCGCCTTGACGGCAGGGGACGAGGACGCAAGCCCCGACACAGACCGGCTCGGAAGCAGGCTGATATAGGCCTTGCCATCGAGCGACGTGCAGGAAAACGCCGACGGACGCGGCTTGCCGGCGCCCATCTCGGCCAGGCCGACGATAGGAAACTCGAGGCCCTTGCTGGCATGGACGGTCATGATGCGCACGAAATCGCCGCCTTTGGCCGACAGCGCGCCCGGGGGCTCCTTCGCGATCGCGATATGCGACGCCATCTCTTTCGCCACCGACGACGGACCTGTCACGCCCGAGGCCTCGATTCCCTCGACGATGCGGATGGCCTTCAAGACGTTTGCGGCCACGGATTGCCCCTCGGCGCCGCGCTTTTCCAGGCGGGATATCCAGCCCGAATCCACGACCACATCTTCCATGATCGACGAAACACGCTTCACTCCCGCATCGCACGCGATGCGATCGACGATGCCTGCAGCATGAGCGAGCTGAGGCGACACGGCACCGTCCTGTTCACGCGCCGACTCAGCCATCGCCTCGAAACCTTTGTCGAGGCCGCGCCTGCGCAAAACCCCCGTCGTTTCATCACGATAGGTGGACAGGGCCACGAAATCATCCGCGGAAAGAGCGAACATCTCGCTCGAAAGCACCTCGAACAACGCCGACGTGGCGTGGGGATTGGCGATGACTTCGGCCAAACGCTGCATGATGCGCACCTCGGGAGCCGACGAGAAGATCGAGCCGCCCGCGATGACGCACGCGAACCCTTCTTCGCGCAAAGCCCTCGCATAGACTCCCGCATTGGTCATGCGACCGAGCAGGACCACCATATCGCCCGCCTCATGCCCCGCTTCACGCAGATCGGCGAAGCGACGGGCGATACGCCGCGCTTCGAAAAGCGCCATATCGGAACGGCTGACTCCTTTGCGCGCGGGATAGGTGCTCAACAACACGTCGACACGGCCAGGGCCTCCCAAAAACGGACGCTTTACCGACTTCTCATCGCGCGACGGGCGCAGCGACATGAACTCCTTGCCGAAGACGTTCGGCTGCTCGAAAACGCGATCGACAAACTTCAGCACGTCCCCATGGCTGCGGAAGTTATCGGGCAGCTCGATAAGGCCGTCGGAATTGGACTCGGCCACACTTACCAAATGATTCTTATATACCTGCACGTCAGCGCCGCGGAAACGATAGATGCTCTGCTGGGCGTCGCCGACGGTGCACAGCCTGCATGCGCCAGGACCCGCCATGCGTTTGATCATATCGATCTGAAGTTGGTCGGTATCCTGGAATTCGTCCACCATGATGATGCGGAACTTATTCTCATACTCGGCCGCGATATCGGGGTGGCAGGCAAGCGCCTGGGATGCCTTGATCAGCAGGTCGTCGTTGTCGAGCAGGCCGAGGTCGTGCTTTTGGCGTGCGTACGACTCATATACCGTCGAAGCAAGCTCGATCAGCTCGTCGAGAAGCGGTTCGGATATCAGGCATCGAGCCTCCTGAATGATAAGCGCGCACGACGCCTGCAGATCCTTGGCAAGCGCCCTGTACTCCGACGACCCGAAACGGCCCGACGGCCACGGGCACGTGTTGAAAAAGGACAACAGGCTCGCGGCGTCGTCAGGCGCGGCGACGGATGCTTTCTCGAGGAATTCATCGGCGCTCTGCAGCCATGTATCGCGCGAAGCGCTCGCCTTCTGGGAAAGCGACACGTCACGCGCCTCTTCGATAAGTTCGACCATGGCGCACAGAAGCTGCGAGACGCTGCGGCACGACGGCGGCTTACGGAAGCATCCGCAGCCTTCAGGGTTCGCCGACGCGACGCGCACCAGCGAAAGCACCATGTCCTCGACGGAATCGGACGAACGCGGCCCCGTGCTTCGGGCGGCATATTCGGAGAACAGCGCGTTGAAGCCGCGCGGGGAAACGAATTCGTTTTCACTCGAAAGCGCTTTCTGTACCGACATGCGCAGCATGTCATCGGCATGAGCGGGATCGAGCACCGAAAACGCCGGATCGATTCCGAGCTCAACCGCATGCGTACGAAGGATACGCGAACACATACCGTGAATCGTAGAGATCCACGCATCGTCGACTTTCAGCGCCTCGTCCGCCATGCCTTCCGCACGCAAGGTCGCCTTCACGCGCGATTTGATTTCACCCGCGGCCTTTTCGGTGAACGTGATGGCCATCACCTGCTCGATGCCGTCGAGAAATGCGCCGCCGTCGGGCGCCGAGCCAGGCAGAAGCGCCCAGGCGATACGCTGGGTAAGCGTGAAAGTCTTACCGCTGCCGGCGCCGGCCGACACGACCAGGGGTGCATCGAGCGTCGTGACGCACTTCAGCTGGCCCGGCTTGAAACGATTCAAATTCATCGAGCTATCCCCTTCTTTGCGGACAAGAAATCTCTGGACAATACGAACACGCCGCAGAGGCGAGCGGAAGCGGAGCGATCATGCCCGCCATAAGACGCTGCAACGCCTCGGCGATGCGCGATTCGGTGGCATCGAGCAAGTCGTGGAAATGCGGACCGAAATCGCCGCGATACACGCATGTTTCGGCGCGAAGTCCCGGAACATGCGCTGGTTCGATATCGCAGCTCAACGCGCCCGATATCTTCGGGGCCCTGCCGTAACCGACATACAACGCACCGACCACTTCGAATCCCAAAAGACGTCGCACCGCCTGCGCATATATGAGGGTCTGTACCTTTCCCTGCTTCATGGCCGAGCCCTTGCTCTCGGGCTCGTACAAGTCGTAATCGGCCGAAAGCGAGCTTTTATAGTCGATGATCACGGCACGGCCGCGCGCGTCGACGTCGATGCGGTCGATTTTGCCTACAAGCTTGCAACCCGCGTAATCGAATGCCTCATGCACGGTAATTTCGTACTCGAACGCATACGGCTTGAAATCGGGCAGCAAACACGCCTCGCGGTCAAGGAACCGCCTGAGCCTGTCGCACAAGTCATCGACTTCGCGCTCTTCATACACGGAAACGGGTACGAGCCTATTGCTCGACGGCTTTCGCTCGAACTGCGATGCGCGTTGCTCTTGAATGACATCGTCCATGACCGCCTGCGCTCGACCAAGCGTCGATTCATCGACTTTCGGCGCCACGTTTTCTTGAAAGCGACGGTAGAACTCCTCGAGCACGCCATGGGAAAAATCGCCCATCTCGACGGCGCCGAAGCCCTCTTCGATATCGTCGAGGCGAAGGCGGCGCAGGGCGAACCACTTCTGAGGGCATTCGAGATAGCTTTCGATCTGCGACGCCGAAAAGCAGGGCTCGTCCACGATTATTCCGCCCTTGCCGACGCGCGGCAGCATGATCGCCTTCTTCGCAGCGTCGGATGCGATGCGCGCGATAGTGGGCGCATCGACGCATGCGGCGCATTCAGGCCCCTCCGCGCGCAACGATGCGTTCGCCTGTAGCTGTTCTTCGCCGCGCTCCAAAAGCCCTTCCAACAGGCATGGAGGCAGTGTATAGCGATTGTCGACCTCGTCGGCATCGGTAGGATCGGCCCGGAAGCAATCGACGAATTCTTCCACCGTAGCGGCAGGATACGTGGGGCCCGCGGAATCATCGTTCAGGCAGCGTTCGACCACCAAGGCATCCTGCGCTTTTTCGACCGCAGAGGCGAAGGCGCGGCGCAGGTCGTCAAGCGCATAGCGAGGGCGCGCGACCCCGAGGTCGGCCGCAAACGCGACTGCGGCGTCATCGGCGTTTTTGACCGGGAAAGAAACGTTGTCCATATCGCACATAATCACGGTGTTCCATACGCGATCCCCCGCCGCCTCGATGCTGCGGGCATCCACGATCAAAACATCCGGCACGGCAGACGAACTGGCGCGCGATGCGTCGACACGTTGAGCGTCGACCACCTCGACGACCGCACGGGCGTCGGCTCCCACGCATCGAGCCGCCGCCATGGCATCGCGCAAGGCGCCGATGGCGGCAAGCTGCTCAGAAACGACCGATTCGTCGCCGCCGAACGAACGCGCCCTGTCCTCGAAATATCCGAGCAGAGCGTCGGCATCGACCGAATCGACCAGTTCTTCGAAATATTCGAACGCGCGAGATCTGCTGCGCATTTTTTCAAGGCACGCCTCGCGGGCCATAAGTCTGTCGGAACGAAGCCAGGCGTCGAAATCGTACGCATCGGCGCTGTTCAAACCCGAGAACGGATTGAGCAGGAAATCAGCGCAGGATTCTTTGTCGGCCTCAAGCCCATGCACGATAGCATGCGCCGCGAAATACGCGCGACCGAAATGGGTATCGCGGAAAGGCCGACACGCACTGACGGCGCATTCGATTCCCTTGCGCTCGAGGGCGTCTGCCAGCGATTCGTACAGCGCGAACGGATCGCGCGCCGTCACGAGAACGCTGCCTTTATCTGCATATCGAGCGATGGCGTCAACGAGAAGGAACGGTTCGGCATACCTTCCCGAAGGAAACGCGAATCGAAGCTCGACGCCCTCTTTCGGCTTGACGATGCGCCCCCCGAACGACGAGCGCGACTCGACGCGGGCAAAACGCGCATCGGCGAGCTTGCGCTGCGCCGCCGTCAGAACGGCATCGTAGACAATCGCCTCGTCGGCGCCCTTCGTTCCCACAACGCGACCGGCCATGAGACGGCATGCGCGACCGCCGTCGACAAGCGATGCACCGGCAAGCACCTCTTCGTATCGGCGCAACGCCTCCACGAGCGGCTCGAAACGCTCGGCGACCTTTCGGCTCCCGTTCAGGGCTTCTTCGAATTCATCGGAGCCGAGCGCTTCATCGGCAAGGCGGGCCAAAAGACGCGCCATACCGAGCGAGCGCGGGAGATCGGGGCACGCGCACGACTCGAGCGCGACGTACAGCGCCATGATTCGCTGCGCGCTCGACGCGATTCTTCTGCCGTCTCCTTCGAGCGACCAAACATCCGCCACCCACGCGCTCACGGACGAAACGGCCGTGGCGAACGAGTACGGGTCGCCCGACGCCGCATGACGACGTCTGAAAGCAAGCGCTTGCGCGCTATTGGGAAACAAAACGGTCAACACTTGAACGGCCTCCTTCGTATCGGAAGTCCATTATAGCGCACAGGCGGCTTCGATAATGCTATTTTCAAACATTTGTTCGTAATTCAGATAGCCGTTTACGAAGGTTCGAAAAAGAAAACCCCTCCGCGCAGATATACGAAACTGCAGAGCGGAGGGGTTCGACGCCTCGTCAGCGGACCGATAAGGCGCAACATTCATTCGAGCGGTTTTCGCCTACGCAGGAACGACCTTGGTAACACCCGGGACATGCTCCTTGAGGATGCGCTCGACGCCGTTGGCGAGGGTCATCTGGCTCATGGGGCAGCCCTTGCAGGCACCCTGAAGCTCGACTACCACGACGCCGTCTTCCTGCACGTCGACCAGGGCGACGTCGCCGCCGTCAGCCTGAAGGCTGGGACGGATCAGATCGAGAACGCGGCTGACCTGTGCTTTATCGATAGCCATATCGATACTCCTTTTCGATCAAAGAATACGAATCGTTGGAATTGTATCCCGATTCGGCGCGCCGCGTGACGACAGGCGCGACACATTCGGGAGATGATACAAAACGCGCCGCCCTTGCGAGCGGCGCGAAATCGTGCGGCTTAGAGCTCGTTGACCCACAGACCGTGCAGGTTGCAGTACTCGTACACCTTGACGGCGGCGTCGCCCTCGGCCAGAACGAACTCGGCCTTCGGCTCGTTCTCGGCGGTGAGCTGAGCGACCTGGTAGCCCTTCTCGGTGACCAGGACGACGAACTGAATGAGGTGCTCCTCGGTCATGGGATGCTCGACCTCGCCGACCTTGACGCGGACGTTGGCGCCCTCGACCTCGACGACGGGAACGTGTTTCTCGACGGCGGCGTCGACGAAACCGGCGACAAGCTCGACCATCTTCTCGCCGCAGCACATCACGGGAACGCCGGCGTCGACGACCTTGATGACGATATTGCCGCAGTGCTCGCACTTGAAGAACTTGATATCCATGTTGTTGCCCCCTTAATAAAGCAATCTTGTTTACACCCGATATGTTACTTCTTTTGTGACATATCGGGAAGCCCCTCTTGAGGCAGCTTCATTGTAACCGCATAAATCAACAAAGCCACACCCGCGATTATCAAAGGAACCGAAAGAAGCTGCCCCATGGTCAGCCAATCGCCCCAGAGATATCCCAGCTGGGCATCGGGTTCGCGGATGAACTCGACCAGGAAGCGAAACGTTCCATACATGATGAGGAACAGCCCGATGAACGTGCCGCGCGGACGCGGCGGCGTCTTGCGGGACAGCGCGAAGAGCACGCAGAAAATCACGATGCCTTCGAGGACCGCTTCGTAAAGCTGTGACGGATGGCGCGGCATGGATCCGGCGGCCCCGCCGAACACCACGCCCCACGGCAGGTCGGTCGGCGCTCCCCACAGTTCGCCGTTGACGAAATTCGCGCAGCGGCCGAAGAACAAGCCGATCGCACCGCCGACCGCGCCCATGTCGGCTAGCGTGAGAAAGGGAATGTGGGTGATCTTCGATGCGACGAAGCCGCCCAGAAGAACACCGATCAAGCCGCCGTGGAAGCTCATGCCTCCCTTGTTGAAGGCGAGGATCTGATCGGGATGCTGCAGGTAATAGCCGTCGCCGTAGAAAAGCACGTAGCCGAGCCTTCCGCCCAGGATGACGCCGAGCACGACGCAGATGACGATCGTGAAGAACGCATCATCCCCCACCCTTACGCGCCAGCGGCGCGAAAGGTCGAGCAGCACGACGGCCGCGCAGATGAAGCCCGCCACGTAAGCAAGCCCATACCAGCGCACCTGGAACGGCCCGATCGCCACGACGAACGTCGCCTATGTCGGCGGCCAGTACGTCATCAACCCCTCTGCCGAGCAGCGCAGCGCCTCCGAGTGCTTCGTGTGCATCGCCTCAACGTTCGAGAAGGTCGTCATGATCGAGACCGAGGCCAAGGAAGCCCCGGAGAGCACCGTGCTCGAGTGCATCCGCATCGCCCATGAGACGAACATGGAGGTCGTGAAGTTCATCAACACCATCGTCGAGACCATTGGCAAGCCGAAGTTCACGTTTGAAAAGGCAGCCGTCAACCACGACCTGCTCGACGATCTGTGCGCCTATGGCATGAACCAGATCGAATATGCCCTCGACACCGACGACAAGAACGTCCGCGAGGAGCGCCTGACCGCGGCCCGCCGCGATTTCGCCGACAAGTTCGCCGAAAAGTATGAGGACTTCGACGTCAACATCGAGGTCTGCCTGTATAAGATGCAGAAGAAGGTCGTCAAGAAGTGGCTGCTCGAGGGCAAGCGCGTCGACGGCCGCCAGATGGACGAGATCCGCCCGCTCGACGCCGAGGTCGGCGTTCTGCCGCGCGTCCACGGCTCCGGCCTGTTCTCCAGAGGCCAGACGCAGGTCCTGTCCATCTGCACGCTCAACACACTGTCCGCCGCGCAGAAGCTCGACACCATCTATCCGGAAGAGACGAAGCGCTATATCCACCACTACAACTTCCCGTCGTTCTCCACCGGCGAGGCCAGAGCAAGCCGCTCCACCTCCCGCCGCGAGATCGGCCATGGCTCCCTCGCCGAGAAGGCCCTGCTGCCTGTGATCCCGAGCGTTGAGGAGTTCCCGTATGCCATCCGTGTCGTCTCCGAGGTCCTGTCCTCCAACGGCTCGACGTCGCAGGCCTCCATCTGCGGCTCCACGCTGGCACTGATGGACGCCGGTGTTCCCATCAAGCGCCCGGTCGCCGGCATTTCCTGCGGCCTCATCTCCGATCAGGAGACCGGCGCATGGCGCACGTTCACGGACATCCAGGGCGTGGAAGACTTCCACGGCGAGATGGACTT
>USLD01000029.1 GCA_900555495.1 uncultured Slackia sp.
CTGGGCGGCGGCCATGACGAGCGCGAGCAGACGCTCAACCAGCTGCTCGTCGAGATGGACGGCTTCGAGAAAAACGATGCCGTCGTGCTGATCGCTGCCACCAACCGCGTCGACGTGCTCGACCCGGCGTTGCTGCGCCCCGGCCGCTTCGATCGTCAGATCGTAGTGGACGCGCCCGACGTGCGCGGCCGCGAGAAGATCTTGGAGGTGCATGCCAAGAACAAGCCGATCGGTCCCGATGTCGATCTGCCTCGCATCGCGAAGCTCACGAGCGGCATGACCGGCGCCGACCTCATGAACCTCATGAACGAAGCCGCCTTGCTGACCGCACGCCGCAACAAGCCCCAGATCGGCATGGCCGAGGTGAACGAGTCCATGGAGCGCCTCATGGCGGGTCCCGAGCGCAAGAATCGCGTGATGAACGAGAAGACGCGCCGTATCATCGCCTACCACGAGTCGGGCCATGCTCTTGTCGGACACTTGCTGCCTAACGCCGATCCCGTGCATAAGATCACGATCGTGCCGCGCGGCATGGCTCTCGGCTATACGATGTCTATTCCCGACGAAGACAAGTTCCTTGTCAGCCGCAACGAAATGTACGACGATCTTGCCGTGTTCATGGGCGGACGCGTCGCGGAGGAAATCTTCTGCGGCGATATCACCACGGGCGCGAGCAACGACCTCGAGCGCGCCACCAAGCAGGCTCGCAAGATGGTCACGAGCTACGGCATGTCCGACGCTTTGGGCCAGCAGACTTTCGGCCAGCCCAATCACGAGGTTTTCTTGGGCCGCGATATGGGCAACACGCAGGACTATTCTCCTGAGACCGCCCAGCGCATCGACGAGGAAGTCGCTCGCCTGATGAAGCAGGCGCATGACCTGGCGTACATGATCTTGTCCGAACGTCAGGAGCAGATGCATCTGATGGCCGGCGTTCTGCTCGAGCGCGAGACGGTCGACGGCGAGGCTTGCGAAGCCTTGCTCAATAACGAGTGGGATGCCTATCTCGAGCGCGAGAAGGAGGCCAAGAAGGCCGACACGCGGGCCAAGGCGAAGGCCTTGCTCGTGGCTCCTTCCACGATGCCCGCATCGGGCGACGTGGTGATCAGCGGCGATTTGCCGAAAGACCCCGCCGGCGCCGACGACGCGTCGCGCGACATGGTGTCGTTCGACAATCCCACCGCGGCTTCGCGCCAACGCGAAGCGGTTTCGTTCACCGACCCGGCGGCTTGCGACATTCCGATGCCCGCTGCCGGCCATGAAACGACGGATGACTTTTCTGAGGAAAGGAAGGACCACAGCTAAATGATGTGGAACTGCTCTTCATACCGTTTCGATTCGAGGATGCCCGTTGTTATGGGCATCCTTAACGTTACGCCCGATTCTTTCTCCGACGGAGGAATGCATAACGGATACGAGGCCGCTTTGGCCCACGCTCGCGCCATGGTCGACGCGGGCGCCCGAATCATCGACGTGGGCGGCGAATCCACCCGTCCCGGCGCCGCCGCCGTGTCGATCGAAGAGGAGCTTGCACGCACCGTCGACGTCGTGCGCGCGCTTGCTGCCGATGGCATCTGCGTGAGCATCGACACGCGCCATGCCGAAGTGGCCCGCGCGTGCGTCGAAGCCGGCGCGGCGATTATCAACGACGTGTCGGGTTTTCGCGATCCCGCCATGGTGGAGGTTGCCGCCTCGTGCGATGCCGGCTGCGTGGTCATGCACATGAAGGGCGAGCCTGCCACCATGCAGGACAACCCGGTCTATGACGACGTGGTGGCCGAGGTTCGCGATTACCTTGCCGGCCAGGCGGCCATGCTCGAGGCGGCGGGCGTAGCGCCTGAGCGCATCTGCATCGATCCCGGTCCGGGCTTCGGCAAGACTCCATCGCAGACCATGGAGCTCATGAGGAACTTCCACGAGTTCTCGCGTCTGGGATATCCCACCATGTGCGCCGTGTCGCGTAAGCGCTATATCGGCGAAGCTTACGGCATTCCCGAAGCCTTGCAGCGCGATGAGGCGTCGGCGACCGAGGCCCTTATGGCTTGCGAGCTCGGCGCTTCGGTGGTGCGCGCCCACAACGTGGAAGCCACCGTGAAGGCCCTTGCGGACCTGCGTCCGTACGTGCTGATCGCGCTCGGCTCGAACGTCGCGCTCGTGGCGAATCCCGGCGAAGAGACCGAGGGCAAGATCGCCAATCTGCAGCAGGCGATCACGGGCTTGTGCTCCATTCCCGACACGCAGATCATCGATATTTCGAGTTTCTACGAAAGCGAGCCCGCCTATTACGAGGATCAGGACGCCTTCGTCAACGCGGTGCTTCTTGCTCGCACGGGCGTGCCGCCCAAGGAGCTTCTGCGCTATCTGCATGCGATCGAGAACAGCCTCGGCCGCGTCCGCGAGATAGAGAACGGTCCGCGCACGCTCGATCTCGATATCGTGGATTATCAGATGTATGTTGGCGAAAGCGACGAGCTGACGCTGCCGCATCCGCGCGCGACGGAGCGTGACTTCGTCGTGAAGCCGCTTCTCGAGATTCTGCCGAATCACGTGCTCGCCGACGGAACGCCCGTGACCCTCGATAAGGCTGTCTATGGTGAGGCCCATGCGATTTAGCATCACCACGAAAGACATCACGGGTTCGACTAACGACGATGTGTGGGCGCTTGCCGCCGCAGGGGCCCCTGCCGGCACCGTCGTGGCGGCGCGTTGCCAGCGTTCGGGCCGCGGCCAGTGGGGACGCGTATGGATGAGCCCGGAGGGCGGTCTGTACTTCTCGGTGCTCATGCGTCCGGGTACGCCGGAGCGGACCTGGCCTGCGTACAGCAGGGCCTTGGCCGAGGCCGTGGCGGCGGTGCTGCGCGAAGAATGCGGCGTCGGCTCCGACGTCATCCGCGTGAAAGCACCCAACGACGTGGTGTGCGACGAAGGGAAGCTCTGCGGCATCTCGCTGGAATCGCGTAATGGCGCGATCGTGGTGGGCGTGGGGGTGAACGTGTTCCACTCTGCGCGTCCCATCGTGACCGACGGCCGCAACGAGCCCGCCTATGTATGCGACATAGCCTCCGACTACATCGCCCCATCGGTCCGTGCTCTGGACGATTTGCTGGAGCGTCTGTTGGCGTCCTTTGCGGTTGTTATGGAGGGTCCTCTCGAATAGATGCGCATCGTCTCGTATCGACGTTACAATAAATTGTTTGCGTCGAATACACGAAGGCGAAAAGGCGGTCTGAGCATATGAAACACGAAATTGAAGAGATTCGCGATGCGTCCGATGGGGAAATCGAACCCTCCTCGGGCGCATCGGCGCATCATGCCTCGAATCGGGATGGGGCGGACGCGATGAGCGATCGCGTGAGCAGGATGGGTACGGCCAGCATTCCAAAGCTTGCCGTCGAGTTCGCCGTGCCCGCTATTCTGGGCATGGTCGTCAATGGAGCCTACAATCTGATCGACTCGGTATTCTTGGGTCACGGAGCAGGCGAGATAGGCTTGTCGGCAATTACCGTGGCTTCTCCTACCATGACGATTTTCCTGGCTTTGGCCATGTTGATCGGCGCCGGCGGCAATGCATTGTGCGCGCTGCGCCTCGGCGAAGGCAAACATGAAGAAGCCGAGCACATTCTGGGCAACACGGCCATGATGGCCGTGCTGGTCAGCGTGGTGCTGGCCGTGCTGGCGCACATTCCCTTCGTCGTCGAACCTGTTCTCTCCCTGTCTTCGGCGACCGAAACGGTGCGCCCCTATGCACGCGAATTCATCCAGATCATCAGCCTGGGCTGCGTTTTCCAAATCGTCGGCATGGGCTTGAACAACTTCATCCGCACTGCGGGAGCGCCGAACCGCGCGCTGGTCACCATGCTGATCGGCGCTATCGGCTGCACGGTGTTCAATGCCGTTTTCGTTTTGTGGTGGGGCTGGGGCGTCGCCGGCAGCGCGTGGGCCACGGTATGCGGCCAGGCTATCAGCTGCGCGACGGTTATCTGGTATTTCACTAAGACCCCGGGCGTTCCGCTGCGTTTGCGCCGCCGCTATTTCCCGATCAAAGCCAAATTGGCCCGCGGTATCTTGGCTCTGGGCGCGGCATCGTTCGCCGTTCAGGCCGCCGGCGCCGTGGTGAACTTCTTCATCAACTTCATGCTGGTGAAGTACGGCTCGCTCGATCCCATCGGCGCCGATAACGCGCTGGCGTCCGTCGGCGTGGTGCAGCGTATCGGTATGTTCGTCATTCTGCCGCTCATCGGCGTTTCGGTGGCCATCCAGCCGCTTCTCGGCTTTAATTACGGCGCCAAGCTTTGGGCTCGCGTGAAGACCACGCTCAAGGTCGGTTCGGTGGGCGCCACCGTCATGGGAACTCTCATGTGGGTTGCCATCATGGCGTTCGCGCCGCAGATCGTAGGCTTTTTCGGTATCAAGGAGCAGACCCTCGTCGATTTCACGGCGTTCGCGCTGCGCGTCGATTTGATCTTCCTTCCGCTGATCGGCTTCCAGATCGTGGGCGCCAATTATTTCCAGGCCACCGGCCAGCCTGCGAAAAGCATCATCCTCTCGCTCACGCGTCAGATTCTGTTCTTGATTCCCCTTTTGTTCGTTTTGCCTGAAACGCTGCCGATGATCGCGCCGATGCTCGATTCGCTCGATGCCGTGTATTTCGCGGTGCCTCTGGCCGATTTCCTCGCTGTGTTCACCGTGTTGATCTTCGTAGGCATGGAGGTGCGCTCCCTCAATAGCCGCTCCGCTGCGGCGAAGGGGGCGAAGGCGCGTGCGTAAGCAGGATGTTCCTGGTTCGGCCTGCGTGCCGAAACTCGAGTTGCGCGCGGTGCGTCAGCGCTACCGCGGCACGCGGGGTGAAACGCTGGCTCTCGACCGCATGGACCTGGCCGTTGCCGCGGGGGAGTCGGTCGCGGTATTGGGTCCGTCGGGCTGCGGTAAGTCGACGAGCCTTTTGGCGGCATGCGGCTTGCAGCGTCCGACCGAAGGCGAAGTGCTTGTCGACGGCGTTCCCCTCTCCGGTCCGCGTCTCGAGACGGCTCTCATCTTGCAGGATTTCGGCCTGATGCCGTGGAAGACGGTCGAACAGAACGCCGCCCTCGGCTTGCAGGTGCGCAAGATGCCTAAGAAGGAACGCCTGGATCGCGCCCACGCGGCGCTGCGTCAGGTGGGGCTCGATGAGTTCGCCAAAGCGT
Source organism: uncultured Slackia sp. (assembly GCA_900555495.1). Lineage (GTDB taxonomy): Bacteria > Actinomycetota > Coriobacteriia > Coriobacteriales > Eggerthellaceae > Slackia. Next base: position 5,184 of record USLD01000029.1, read on the forward strand.
ATCCGTCCGAGCTGTCGGGCGGCATGCGACAGCGTCTGGCCATGGCCCGTGCTCTGGCGTGCGACATCGACCTGCTGCTGATGGACGAACCGCTTTCGGCGCTCGATGCGCTTTTGCGCGAAGAGATGCAGAACATGCTGAAGCGCTGCTGGCGCGAAGAAGGCTATGCCCAGGTGCTCGTGACGCATTCGATCGAAGAAGCCGTCTTCTTGGGTCAGCGCATCGTCGTGATGACGCCGCGTCCCGGCAGGGTGGCGAAAGTGGTCGACAACGCCGAGATGCTTGCCGACGACTGGCGCGACACGCCGCTGTTCTTCGAGCGATGCCGACTGCTGCGCGACGTGCTGCGAGCCGAGGCGCCGTCCGGCCGGGCCGTTGCGGATGAGGCGGAGAAAGGAGCGCGTCATGATGCGTAACGGCCTTGTCCGCAAAATCGGGGGATACCTGTTCGCGATCGCGTTCATCCTGGCAGGATGGCAGCTGACGGCCGTCGCCGTGGGCAACCCTGTGCTCCCTGGGCCTTTCGAAGCCATTCCTATGGTGGGAACGTATTTCTCAGACCTGTGGCCTGCGCTTCTCGTGAGTCTGTACCGCGTGGTCGCGGCCATGACGATCGGCACCGTGCTCGCCATTCCGCTGGGTTTGATATGCGGGCGCTCTCCGCGCATCGACGCAGTGTTCGCTCCGGTGCTGTATTTCCTCTATCCGCTGCCGAAGGTGGTGCTGCTGCCCGTGTTGGTGGTGCTCATGGGCCTCGCCGATGCGCCGAAAATCGTCCTGATCGCGCTGACTGTCTTTTTCCAAGTGCTCGTCACCGTGCGCGACGCCGCGCAAAGCGTGCCTGAGGAAAGCGTGATGTCCATGCGTTCGCTCGGCGCAGGCCGCTGGGACATCTATCGACACGTGATCGTGCCCGCTACGCTGCCCGAGCTATTCACCGCGCTGCGCATTTCGAGCGGCACCGCAGTGGCGATCCTGTTCTTCGCCGAAAGCCTTGCTGGCTCGACCGGCCTGGGCTATTTCATCGTCGATGCGTGGGCGTTGCTCGCGTATCCGAAGATGTTCGCGGGCATCATCGCCATGGCGTTTCTGGGCGTGGTGCTCTACGAGCTGTTCGACCTGGCCGAGCGTCGTCTCACGCGCTGGAAGGCGCGCGGCGCCCGTTCGGGTCTGTAGGGCCGACATATCGTTCGACTATCGCCGTATGAAAAAAAGCGCTCCGTTCGATGACGGAGCGCTTTCGCGTTTTTCGGGGTTTGCCGAGACCGGGCGTTCTAGTGCTTCTTCGCTTCTCGCAGTTCGCTCATGGGGCGGATCATAGTATGGGTGAGGCCGAAGGCCAGCCTATCGATCGCTACGGCATAGCGAACGGGGTTTTCGGGCTTTTCGCCGCAAATGAGGATTTCGAACAGGTCGCCGTCTTTGAAGCCGTATCCGGTCGGTTTGAAGCCGTTGTCCAGATAGAACTTGCGGCGCGCTTCGCGCTGCTTGGCGTTGTCGGCGTTGCGCTTGCGCGATTCGATATCGAGCGCGACGGGCATTCCGGGATGGCTCTGCTTCAGAAGCTCGAGAATCTGTCCGCCGTAGCCGCGGCCTCGAAGTTCGGGGTCGACGGCCAGGTAATAGATGTAGACCAGGTCGTCGGTGACGACTTGGCAAGAGAAGCCGCAGAACGTTCCTTCGTCGCTGTAGGACACGATTTCCATGCCGTTCATGCCGGCGCGCAGCCTGAGCGCCCAGAAGGGGATGCGCTGCTCGACGGGGAATGCCGCTTCGTAGAGCTTCTTGACGCGACGCGTCGTCGCTCCGAAAAGGGAAACGTGTTTTGCTTCAAGCATGTGGGTCGTACTCCTTGCATATCGTATCGGTTGCGGTCGTGCGATTCGCCGTGTGAAGAAGAAGCGGATCGGTGCGCATCGTCTTCGCACGGCGAATCGGAGAGGCTTTCGGACGTGCGTTCCGAAGCTAGGCGCGGCGCGGTTTCTTTTTCGTCGCCGTGATGCGCGCGGCCAATGCCGCCGCCAGGATGAGCGAGGCCAGCGAGCACAAGGCCGGCAGCGAAAACGCCGCGTCGAACCCCGCCCCTTCGACGGCGAGCCCTGCGAAAAAGGCCCCTGCGGAAACGCCGACGCTCGTGGCGGTATTGAGCCATGAAAACATCTCCGCTTGGCGCTCTTCCGGTGCGAGCGAGCCGCTGATCTGGTAATACAGGTTGTCGCACGGGGCGCCCGCCATGCCGATGGCGAACATGACCAGGCACATGGCGGAAAACCCGTCGGCTACGGGCGTTAGAAGCGTCACGGCGAAAAACACCGCTGCGAACACCGGCAGCTGCTTGTGAACGGCAAGGGTGCGCGGCGATGGCTGCAGCCGGTTGAAGAGCACGACGCCCGCTGCGGCGCCTACGGACCAGGCCGAGATGGCCGCAGATCCCAGAATCGCAGCCCCTTGATCGGAATAAAACAGGGGGATGAGCGCCTCCATCCACCCCGAATAGCACATCTTGCCTAAGCATACCAGCAGGAGAAGCGCCACGGCCAACGTCAGCAGGGCTGGGCGAGGCAACGGCGCGGCCGAATCCTTGCGGGTCAGCGTGCGTTCCCTATTGCGTTGCGCGTGATTTTTCACCGGCTCGAGCGACGCCAGCACGAGCGATCCCGCCGTGCAGCCTACGGTGGCGGCTATCAGGCCCCACTCGGGCGCGCCGAATGCGATGAAGACGCTTGCCAGAAGCGGACCCATGACGTAGAGCAGATCGACCACCAGCACTTCGAAGTTGTAGGCGGTCGATACCAGGCCGATGTCGAGCATCACGGGCCACAGGGATCGCGTCACGCCGGCGATGGGCGGCGTGAGCGCGCCCGCTGCAAACGAGCATGCCGCCACCAATGCGGGATGGACGTTCGCTTCGACGGCGCCGACCAGGCCGATGATCGAAGCCAATTCGGCCACGCCCAGCACGCGCAGGGCCGTCGGCCCGTGGCCTCGGTCGACCATGCGGCCGAATATCGGGCCGAAGCACGCCATGCCTGCGGTGAATGCCGCGGTGGCGACGCCCGATACGGCCGCGCCGTAGTGCATGCTGACGAACAGCACCAGAATCAGGGTGACCACTCCCATAGGAAGGCGGGCGAGGGTCATGGAGACGACGATGCTCGGGACGTGACGTGTGGAAAGAAAGGCCCGATAGCCCGTTTCGCGCATGGCCGCTCCTCCTGCCGCTCTGGTTTTCGCGTTTCGCTGAGCCATTATAAAAGCGCCGAGAGGATTCGATCATCCCTATCTCTAAGGTATTTCGCATCTAAAACGGGCGATGTCGCCTATGCCGCGCCCGCGCCGCCGTCCTGCCGTCTCGACGGTGCGCATGCGCGCTTAGCGCATGTGTTCGTGGATGCTGGGAAGCGCCACGATGAACGCCGCGCCGCCTTCTGCGCGATTGAAGGCTTCGATGGTGCCGTCGTGCGCGTCTACGACGCTTTTCGCGATGGCCAGGCCCAGTCCCGTGCCGCCGGTGTTGCGCGCGCGCGAGTTGTCGCCTCGGTAGAAACGCGTGAACAAAAGCTTCGGGTCGACGTTGCCGAAGCCGGGGCCGTCGTCGAGCACGCTGATGACCGAGCGATCGGCAAGGCCTTCGAGCCTGATGACGATGTGGCCGCCTTCGCCGATGAAACGGGCGGCGTTTGCGACCAGGTTGTAGATGACCTGCTGCAGGCGGTCGGGGATGCCCAGCACGTCGGGCGCTTCGCCGGTTACTTCGAGCGATCCGCCCCGCTCTTCGATGAGCGGACCGAGCGCGTCGGCGACATCCTCGGCTATCGCGTGCAGGTTGACGCGCTGCATCATGACCTGGTCGGTGCCCTCTTCGATGTGCTGCAGGGTCAAAAGCTCGTTCGCCATGCGCGAGAGGCGCTCCGATTCGCTGATGATGGTGTGGCAAAAGCGTTCGCGCAGCTCCTGCGGCATATCGGGGTCCATGAGGGTTTCGGCGTTGCCGCGGATGGCGGTCAACGGAGTGCGCAGCTCATGGGCCACGTCGCTGATAAAGCGGGTCTGGCGTTTCTGCTGCACGGCCAGGTCGCTCATCTTGGTCTTGGTCTGTTCGCTCAATGCGATGAAGTCGTCGGCCAGCATATCGGCTTCGTAGAGTTTGCCGTCAGGTTCGATCGTGACGCGCGTGTCGCCTTCGAGCACGGCTTTCGCCTTGCGGTGCAGGCTTGAGAGCGGGTCTGCCATGTAATGGCCGATCACCAGGCTCAGGACGAAGGTGAACGTGCATCCCATGAAGATGCACCAGGCCAAGAAAGCAGGGTGGTCGAACCCGGCGAACGCGATGATGAAAAGCATCGCCAGGGATGATGCCATGGCGAAGATAGCCGTCAGTACTGAGAAATATGTTTGGAGTCGTTTCAAGGGAGACGTTCCTCGGTCGTGCATTTGAATCGTCGGCGCATCCCGTCCGATACGGCGGGCCGTGCCGACGGATCGATTCTCGGTTTCGTGCGCGATAAAGACGAAGCGCCCGTGGCGGGCGCTTCCGTCGAAATTACGCGCGCAGGCGGTAGCCGTAGCCGCGGACCGTCTCGATGATGCCGGGGTCGAAGCCCGCGGCGGATATCTTGTCGCGCAGTCGTTTGATGTGGGTGTCGACGGTTTTCGTCTCGGTGATATATTCCCAGCCCCAGGCTTCGCGCAGCAGGTCTTCGCGCGTTACCACCTTGCCGGCGTCCTTCATAAGGGCGGCGAGCAGTTCGAATTCGCGCGGGGTGAGGTCGATCGGGCCGCTTTCGCCTTCGGCGATGTGTCGATCTTCGTCGAGCGTGATGCCGGCTGCGGTGAGCGTGCTCGAATCGGCCGCGGAGTCGATAGAGCCGCGACGCAGCAGGGCGCGTACGCGCGCGATCAGCTCGCGTACGCCGAAGGGCTTGGCCAAGTAGTCGTCGCCGCCGATTTCCAGGCCGACCACTTTGTCGAGCTCGGTGTCGCGCGCGGAGAGGAACAGGACGGGCGCGCTCGTGCGTGCGCGCAGGCGGCGGCACAGCTCGTAGCCGTCCATGCCGGGAAGCATGATGTCGAGCACGAAAAGGTCGTAATGCTTGCGCGTGGCCGCTTCGAGGCCCGCTTCGCCGTTCGAGGCGACGTCTACTTTGAAGCCCTCTTTCATGAGGCTGTAGGAAACGAAGTCGGTGATGGACTGTTCGTCGTCGACGACCAGGATGGATTCTGCTTCTTCGTTCACGGTCGTTCCTTTCGTCGAATGCGTCCGGGCGCTTCGTCGCGCATGCAGGACGCCGATGCCTTCCGCATCGATTCGGTGGGCTTCATCATATCACGCATGAGAATAGACGCCGTGCTGTAGCCGAAGAGTTGCCTTCGCGTTGCGCGGGCGTTGCCGTTTCGCCTTCATGCCGTTCGCCGGCACCTGGGATGCCGGTTCTGGAGAGGATGGGGGCGTTCGTCAATACTTGGGCGTCCCACGCGTCCGGGCGGTTAGAATGGCGGTATCTCAAATCCATCGAGCAGGAAAGGAAGGGCCCGACGTGTTGACCGACATTGAAATCGCCCAGTCCGTCACTCCCGAGCACATCACCGCTATCGCCGAACGTGCCGGAGTTCCCGAGAAGTACCTTGAGCTTTACGGAAGCCACAAGGCGAAAGTCGACTACAACCTGCTGCTCGATGAGCCGCATACGCCCGGCAAGCTCGTTTTGGTGACCGCCATCAATCCCACGCCCGCAGGCGAGGGCAAGACCACCACGACGGTCGGCCTGGCCGACGGTATGCGCAAGATCGGCAAGAACGTCGTCGTGGCGCTGCGCGAGCCTTCGCTCGGCCCGGTGTTCGGCATCAAGGGCGGCGCTGCAGGCGGCGGCTACGCCCAGGTCGT
>USLD01000030.1 GCA_900555495.1 uncultured Slackia sp.
CCGATATGCCCGATCGCTCCCGATGCCTGTAGTTCTTCCACATAGGCCATGAAATCGCCCTGCATGATTCCGTCGAGTTCGGCAAGGTTGTCGACGTAGTGGATCATGCCGAGCTCGACGTGGTCGGTGCCGAGCCGCTCGAGCAGGTCTTCGAACGCGGGCTTGACGCGGTCCATGTCGCGCGTACGGACGTATTGTCCGTTCTGCCAGGTGGAGCCGATGTGGCCCTGGATGATCCAGCGGTCGCGCTCGCCCGCGATGGCGGCGCCTAGGTTGCTGCGCACTTCGGGCTCGGGCATCCAGCAATCCAAGACATTCACGCCGGCTTGCGAGAAGCGCCGCGTGACGGCAGCCACCTCTTCGGGCGTCTTGCGCTCCATCCATTCGGCCCCGAAGCCGATTTCGCTGACCATGAGTTCGGTTTTTCCGAGGCGGCGGTAATTCATGCGGTCCTCCTTGGTCGCTCCGTGCGGCATGCGCGGCACGGCTGCCTGCACGGCGAAGCATACTCCGCGCGACCGGGTGCGCGTCAAGGACGCACGCGCTTTTCGTGCTGCGCGTGAGGTCGCTGCAGCGGCCGGCGACTACGCGATTTGACGTAAATACCGTCTGAGGGAAGCCGTTTTTCCCTGAACAATGTTCGAAATACTATAGTCGGTCCCGCTATTCGGCGTGCGCGCTGCACGATGCTTGAAAGGGAAAAGACCGCCATGCTCGGAATACTGTTGATGAACACCGGAACGCCCGACGCCCCGACGCCCGAGGCGATCCGTCCGTACTTGAAGGAATTCCTTTCGGACCGCAACGTGGTGGATCTGCCCGCTTTTCTGTGGCAACCCATTCTGAACCTGTTCATCCTGCCGAATCGTCCGAAGAAGACGGCGTCGCGGTACCGTGCGTTCTGGACGTCCGAGGGAAGCCCGTTCGTCCTGGATTCCTATAGGCAATGCTCCGCTATCGAGTCGCGCGCCGGCGCCATTGCAGGAGAGCCCGTGGCCGTGCGCCTCGGCATGCGGTACGGCAATCCGTCGATCGGCGACGGGATTCGCGAGCTGGCCGAAGCGGGCGCCGATGTTATCGTCGGTCTGCCTCTCTACCCTCAGAAGACGCGCGCATGCGCGGGAACATGCCGCGAGGAATTCGATAGGCGGATGGCCGATGTCGCGCCGGCGGGAATGCGCTCGGCATTCGTCGAAGAGTACTGGGATGCGCCCGGTTATATAGAGGCTCTTGCCGATTCGGTGCGTCGTTCGTGGGCCCGTACTCCCGATTCGAAGCTCGTAGTGTCGTTTCATTCGGTTCCCGTATCGTTCGCGCGGCATGGGGACACCTATGTGCAGGCGACGAAGGAGACGGCGCGTATGCTGGGCGAAACGCTCGGAATGTCGCCGGCGGACGTGCTGACGACGTATCAGTCGCGCTTCGATAGCCGTAAGTGGCAGGGGCCGATGCTGGTGGCCGAACTCGAGCGCCTTGCGGGCGAAGGGGTGCGCGACGTGGCCGTGGTGTGCCCCGGTTTTTCGGTTGATTGCATCGAAACCTCGTACGAAGTGGCCATCGAGGCCGCCCAGGCGTATCGCGATGCGGCGCAGGCCGCAGGCATCGACGCCGCACGCTTCACCTATGTGCCTGCGCTCGGCGCCGACGACGCGTGCATGGACGCGATAGCCGTCCTGGCCGTTCGGGCAGGGAGGGCGATTTAGCGCCCCGATATTTCCATGCCCGGCCTCTTCGGCCTGTGCCGGGGCGCCGCAAGGCTTTCGTCGCTTTCGTCTCCTGGTTTTTCTTCGGTCGACATTTCTTCCCGTTCGCTTGACTTGGAGTTCGCTTAAAGTGATTCAATGCGATGCTCGAGGCGACGGGCGGCCCGTTCGCGCTTCGAGGTCTTTTCGAACGGTTTTGCGGAAGGTGTGCCATGAAAATCGCCGAAGTGAGCAAACGTTACGACATATCGGCCGATACGTTGCGGTACTACGAGCGCGTCGGCTTGCTGCGCCACGTGCCGCGCAATGCGTCGGGCGTTCGCGATTACAACGAAACGAACTGCAGGACGGTCGAATTCCTCAAATGCATGCGTTCTGCAGGCGTGTCGATCGAGGCGCTGATCGAATACATGGATCTTTTCGACGAGGGCGAGCATACGGCGGCCGCTCGCAAGGCCCTGCTCGAGGAGCAGCGCGACTTGGTGCGCGGCCGCATCGCCGATCTGCAGCAGGGGCTCGACCGACTCGACTACAAGATCGCCCATTATGAAAGCATCATCCTCGAAGCCGAAAAGGGGATGCGCGCATGATGGCCGTCGATGCATTCCATGCGATAAGCGCGCAAAAGGGCCGTATTCGAGAAGTCGCCGAAGATGTCGATTCGAACTGGCGCGATGCGGTGCGCCTGCTCGATCCGTCGAAGCGTTACGGCCTGGCGTTTTCGGGCGGGTGCGATTCGTCGTTCTTGCTGACGGCCCTTGCTCGCGAGGGTTTCGACGTGAAGGCGTACATGGTCATGACGGCGTTCCAGGCGCCGTTCGAGCTTGCCGACGCTCGGCGCGTGGCGCGAGAGGCATCGGCTGATTTCGAGGTCATCGAAGCCGACATTCTTTCGGAAGATGCCGTTTGTTCCAATCCCGGCGATCGCTGCTACCACTGTAAAAGGTTTATTTTTTCGACGGTTCTCGAGGCCATGGCCCGCGACGGCCGCGATATCTTGCTCGACGGCACCAACGCCTCCGACGACCCCGATCGTCGTCCCGGATTTCGCGCGTTGGCCGAATTGGGCGTGGTCTCGCCGTTACGCGAGGCGGGGTTTACGAAAGACCGGGTAAGAGCGGCGTCGAGGGGCATAGGGGTTTCGACGGCCGACAAGCCGAGCTTTTCGTGTTTCGCCACGAAAGTTCCTGCGGGCGTCCGTTTGACCAAGGCGGCGCTCGATGAGGCGGCGCGTTCGGCGGGTCTGGCGTAAGGGGTGGCAATGGAGAAAAAAGAACTCGAGGCGTTGTTCGAGGCGGTTGCGGCAGGAAAGGTCGATGCGGCGGAGGCGGCGGCGCGCGTTCAGACCGAGCCGTTTCTCGATTTGGGATATGCGAAGCCCGACATGCAGCGCGGCCTGCGTCAAGGCGTGTCGGAGGTGGTTTACGGCGCCGGAAAGACGGCCGACCAGATCGCGGGGATCATCGCCGCATTGCGTTCGGCGGGCCAGAGCCGCGTGATGGCCACGCGGGTGGACGCTGCCAAGGCCGCGCGCGTCGAATCGCTGCTCGGCGCGCAAGACCGCGCGCAATTCGCATATCGCGAAGAGGCTCGCATGGTCGTCGTGGGCGGCGTGCCCGAATCGGACGGCAATGGATACGTCGTCGTAGCGGCGGCGGGAACGAGCGACCTGCCCGTGGCCGAAGAGGCCGCGCTCACGGCCGAGATGCTGGGCAGTTGCGTGATGCGCCTTTACGACGTGGGCGTGGCGGGCATCCATCGGCTCTTGGCCCATGCCGATGACATCGCTCGCGCCCAGGCCGTGGTGGCGGTGGCCGGAATGGAAGGCGCGTTGCCGAGCGTTATCGGCGGCATGGCGTCGTGCCCGGTGATAGCGGTGCCGACCAGCGTGGGCTACGGTGCATCGTTCGGCGGGGTCACCGCGCTTTTGGCGATGCTCAATTCGTGTGCGAGCGGCGTGTCGGTGGTCAATATCGACAACGGCTTCGGCGGCGGGTATCAAGCGGCGCTTATCGATCACGCGCGCGTCCGCGCATAGGCGCGGCGGCGGATAAGGAAGAAACGGAGGTCTGCTCGTGGGAACTATGCTGTATCTGGAATGCGCGGCGGGAATAAGCGGCGACATGACGGTGGCTGCGCTGCTCGATCTGGGGGCGCGCGAAGAGGTGCTGGATAGGGCGCTGGCGAGCCTGCCCGTGGAGGGGTTTTCCGCGCGCGTGTCGCGCGTGAAGAAGGCGGGTCTTGACGCATGCGATTTCGCAGTGTTGTTGGATGATGCCCATGAGAATCGCGACCACGATATGGAATACCTGCACGGTACGTGCGACGATTTCCACGACCACGACCACGACCACGACCACGACCACGACCACGACCACGACCACGACCACGGCCACGGCCACGGCCACGGCCACGACCACGACCACGACCACGACCACGGCCACGACCACGGCCACGACCACGGCCACGCGCATCGCGGCCTGCCCGAAATCGCGGCCATCATCGATGCGGCCGCCATGAGCGATCGCGCGAAGGACATCGCCCATCGCGTCTTCGTCGTTTTGGCCGAAGCGGAGGCGCAGGCTCACGGCGTGCCGGCCGACCAGGTGCATTTCCATGAAGTGGGGGCCGTCGATTCGATCGTCGATATCGTGGCGGCGGCAGTTTGCCTGGATGACCTGGATGTCGACGGCGTGGTGGTGCGCGGCCTGACCGAAGGCCGTGGCACGGTGCGCTGCCAGCACGGCGTGCTTCCCGTTCCCGTTCCCGCCGTGGCGAACATCGTCGCGCGCCATTCCATCCCGCTTTCGATCGTCGATGTGCAAGGCGAGCTGGTCACGCCGACGGGCGCCGCGATCGCCGCGGCCGTTCGCACTTCATCCGAGCTGCCCGAGCGCTTTATCGTGCGCAAGACGGGCATCGGCGCCGGCAAGCGCGCCTACGCGATTCCCAGTATGCTGCGTGCCATGTTGATCGAGGAGGCGGACGAGCGTACGAGTGCGGCCGATGCGTCGACGCCTCATGGCGGTCCGTTCGTCTGGAAGCTCGAGACCGAGGTGGACGATTGCTCCGGCGAGGCGCTCGGCTACGCTTTGGAACGCTTGTTCGCAGCCGGCGCGCGCGAGGCGCACTATGCGCCCGTATTCATGAAGAAGAACCGCCCCGCGTATCAGGTGCAGGTGCTCTGCGCCGAAGAGGCTATTCCCGCGATCGAAGCCGTGCTGTTCGAAGAGACCACGACGATCGGCATCCGTCGCACGCCGATGGAGCGTGCGGTGCTGCCACGCGCCATCGTGCAGGTCCCCACGCCGTTCGGGCCCTTGCGCGCCAAGCGCGTCGTCATGCCCGATGGCACGCCGCGCCTCTATCCCGAATACGAAGACGTGGCCGCAGCGGCGCGCGAGCGAGCGCTGCCGTACCAGGAGGTCTATCGCCGTGCGCTCGAGGCGTGTTCGAAGGACGCCTAGCGTGTCTTCGCAGCTTGCGGGCTTGTGTTCTCCATAAGATATCGGTGTGGTTTTGCCGGGCGTCGGGAAGTTGGCCCATAATGTGGCGGTTGGACAAAGACCGATAGGAGTGCGCTTATGCCTCGTGTGCGCCCGTGCGAGACGACGCCTGACGGCGGAAGTAAGAAAACCGATGCCTGCCCGCTGGCGGGGGAGAAGGGGCGCAAGGCCGCTGCTATCGCCCTGGCCGTGATCGTGGCGCTTCAGGCGGTGCTGTGCATCGGGGCTATCGCTACCAAACAGGGCCTGTTCCAGGACGAAAGCTACACGCTTTTCCTGACGAATGGCGAATTTCTTTACGACCTCCCTGTCGACGGCCAGGTGTATCGCGATGGCGAGCCGTACGAGTCGTGGGTCACGGTGCCCACGTTCCTCGGGGCCGACTACGGCCAGGTGATCCAGAACCAGGTCAACGACGTGCACCCGCCGCTTCACTATATTCTTCTGGCGGCGCTGTATTCGCTGTTCCCCGGCAGTTGGAATCCGGCCATCGGGCTTTCGCTGAACGCCGTGGCCATGTGCATCGTGACCGTCCTTTCGTTTTTCACGGCGCGCTTTTTGGGCGCGCCGCGTTGGATGGCGCTTGCCGTGGCCGCCGTGTGGGCGGTGTCTCCCGCGATGGTCAACGACGCGGTCTATCTGCGCATGTACGGCCTGCTCACCCTGTGGTTCGCCGCCGCGGCCGTCCTTGCCGCGCGTATCGCGAGCCGCCGCTCGTGCAGCGTCGGCGAAGCCGTCGCGCTCTTTCTCGTGACCGCCTGCGGCGGATTGACCCAGTACTTCTTCCTTCCGTATGCATTCGTGCTGTACCTGTGCGTCGGCATCGTGCTGCTATTCCATCGCGAAATCGCGGCGGGCGTGCGTTTCGCCGTCGGTTCGATAGCGGGTGCATTGAGCGTGTTTCTGCTGTTCCCTGCGGCGTTCGACCATATTTTCTCGGGTTATCGCGGCGTCGAAGCGCTCTCGCGCGCGGCCGACGGCAGCTCGTTCGTCGATTTCTTCGTGCGCGATTGGCGCCAGCTCGATACGGGCAATACCGGCGGCGTTCTAGTCGTGATCGCGGTCGTGCTGATCGCCGCCGCCGCGGTCTCGTTCTTCCTGCGCCGCAAGAATGCCGATGCGAAGACATCGTCGGGCATGTGCGACTGGATGTCGGTCGGCGCGTATGTGTCGCTCGCCGTGGCCGCCGTGGCTTTCGTCACGATCATCGCGCGCGTGGCGCCGTATCCTTCGATCCGCTATGTGCTCAGCGTGCAGCCCGTGCTGCAGATGTGCGTGTTCCTGCCGCTTGCGGGCCTGTGCCTCTGGCTTGCGAAGAACCGTGCCCGCCAGGCGCTTGCCGCCTTCGCGGTCGTCGCGGTGCTGATTTCCGGCCTGGGCTATTCGCATGGCATCAAGTATTGGGACCAGGAAAACGACGACGTGGCGGCGCTTGCGCAGGAGAACGCGACGTTTATGGGGGCTTGGGAGAATCCGATGATGGTCGAGGCGTTTCTGCCCGATGCGACGGATTACGATACGGGCGTGTATTTCTCTTCGCCCGAATCGCTAGGCGCGTTCGACTTCTCGCAGGTGGATGGCGATGTGACGCTCATCGTGCAGGACGGCGTCGATTTCACCCCGTATAAGGAGGCCCTCGAGGCCGCTGCGCCTGGTGCGCAGATGACGTACGTGGGCGATACCATCGACCATTTCGACGTGTACGACGTCGAGCTGTAGGATCGCGTCGCCTATGTCGTCGCGCTGTTAAGGGGGAGCGATGCGAAGCAAGGAAGTGGCGGACCTCGCGGGCGTGACGGTCCGTACGTTGCGGCATTATCACCATATGGGGCTTTTGCCCGATCCTCCTCGTTCGGCGAACGGGTATCGCGTCTATGGCGCGACCGATGTGGCGCGCGTGCTGCGCATCAAGCGGCTCGCATCGCTGGGCATTTCATTACAGCAGGTCAAAGAGATGCTCGATGAAGAAGGCTCCGATGCCGCCGTGCAGTCGGGAAACGAAGCGTTGGATGCGCTCGATGCCGAGCTGGCCGAGCGCATCGAGCATCTGCAGGAGCAGCGTCGCATCATCGCCGAATTGCGCGAGCGCTCGATTTCTCCCGATGCGCCCCCTGCATTCGCCGAACATCTCGCTCGCCTGAAGGAGGCGGGCGCAGGTTCCCGTTTCGTCGAAACCGAGCTCGCGGGCCTGTTCTTGGTGGACCGGTTGCTCGCCACGGGTTCGGAGGAGGCCGAATCGGTGGTGCAGTTTTTCGAGCTTCTCGGCGAATCGGACCGGACCGACCGCTATGTGCAGCTCAACGAGCGCCTCTTCGCGCTGCCCGCCGATGCGGGCGAGGCCGAGCGGCAGAATTTGGCCGATGATTTCGTCTCGTTCATGCTTCCGCTTCTCGACCGCGGATGCGAGCGCTACGGCTGGGAGCTTTCCCGTGCACGGATCGAAGCCATGGCGGCGCCGTCGGGCGTCGATTCGGGCCATTGCGCCGCAGGTCCGGAGGAGTCCGAGGGCGGTGCCGGCGACAGCTCGGCCTACGACGTGTTCGACCTGTACGACATGGAAACGCTCAATGACGCTCAGCGCGATATGAGCGAGCGAGTTTCCTCCGGCGTGCTGAGGGCGCTTATGGAGCGCATTCCATCGTAGGGGCGTTGCTGCGCGGCCGGCCGTATTCCTTTCGGGGCCTAGTCTCCATTTGTGTCGGCTTTGTGTATCGCATCGATGGGGCCCGCGAATCGCGTTGACTATGACGTTGCGTCATAGTTTTTCATACGGAGCGTCATACCGATTTCATTCCGTGAAGAAAGGAACGCTCCATGACGAAGCTGCGTGCCACTTTGCCGTTCGTCATCTCGAACTCGTTCTCCCTGTTGGGCAATTCCATCGCCGGCGTCGTGTTGCCGCTCGTGCTGCTCGCCAAGACCGGTGACGCCCTTGCAGCGGGAACACTCGCCATCGTGTGCGCCGTGCCTCAGGTTCTGGCGGGCGTGTTCGGCGGCGCACTGCTCGACCGTATGAACAGGCGCGATCTTTCCGTCGTTTCCGACATCATCTCCGCGGCATCCATCGCCGCGCTTCCGATCATCGACGCCACGGTGGGCCTGTCGTTCGGCTGGTTCGTCCTTTGCGGTATCGTCGGCGCCGTGGGCGATATCCCCGGCATGACGGCACGCGACACGCTGCTGCCGGCCGTGGTCAAACACGACGGCCTCGAATTGCAGAAATTCATGGGCGTCGCCCAGTCCGTCGAAAACCTCGTGGTCATCGTTGGACCCGCCGTCGCCTCGATGGGCATGGGCCTTCTGGGGTCTGCCAATACCCTGTGGCTGACGGCCGCCATGTCCACGATCGCCGCGGTCGTGACGCTGTTCGTGCCCCGCGCGGTGGGCGTTCCCGGCAAGGCGGAGAAGGCCGAGGATTCCAGCAAGGGTTTGGTCAAGACGGCCGTCGCGTCGACCAAGGAAGGCGTGCGCGTTCTGTTCGCCAGCCATCCCGTGCTGCGCGCATCGGTGGTTCTCGGCATGTTGATCGTAATCGTCATGGGAAGCTACCAGGGCATGGTGCTGCCCGTGTTCTTCACGCAGGAGAACGCCCCGACGCTTCTGGGCTATGTGCTTTCGGCCATGTCGGTGGGCGCGCTTATCGGGTCGCTCGTCTATGCGAAGTGCGCCTATGCGCTCAAGCGCCGTACGTGGTACGTGATTTCGTTCGTCGGCATGGCGTTCGGCGTGGCGGCCTTGGGCTCTCTGTGGTCTTACGAGGTGCTGTTGCTGGGCGCGGCGTTGCTCGGCCTGGCGTCGGGACCCGTGTCGGCCCTGTTCGGCTTCTTCGTGTACGGCCTGATTCCCGACGAGCATCGCGGCGCGGCCCTCGGTACGCAGAATTCGCTGCTTTTGGTGGTGACGCCGGTGGCCGTGTTCGCAACCTCGATCGTGATCGAAATCGTGGGCGTAGGCACGACGTCGTTCGTCCTTGCGGCCGCGTGGCTCGCGCTGACGGTTTACGCGCTTGCCATGAAGGCGATGCGCGAAATCTAGCGGCGAAGCGCGCAGGGAAGAGGCGCTTTTCGCGCTGCTCGTTTTCTGTGGTCGCGGGGGTTTCGCGCCGCGCCGGGGCGTGCCGGCTTTTCGCGTGCGTTATGATTCGCAACGAAAAACAGCTATGAAAGCGCATGATGCGCGAGAGGTGAAGGCATGCCGCGTTTCTTTCCCGAATCCACCCTGGTTTTTTCAGGCCTGGGGTACGGACCGGAAGGTCCTTATTTGCAGATGAACGACCTGGAGGCGCAGAAGCAGATGCGTCTGCCGGTCTTGGGTCGCACGTTCACGCTCAAGAAGCTTCCGAAGCGATACTGCATCGGTCCGTTCGATTTGAAGACCTATGAGTCGAGCGCGTGTCCGCTTATGACGGAACTGCCCGATGCAGGCGCGTATAGCGACGACATGTGCCCGGCGTGTCGCGAGGCCACGGGCTTCAATCCTGCGTTCTATAATGCCGACGCCATCTCGCCGCAGCAGCGTGCTTACAACCTGACCCCGCATTTCGTGTACATGGCGTATTTCTCGCCGTCGCATCTGAAGGTGGGCATCTCGTCGGAGACGCGCGGCATCGAGCGCCTGCTCGAACAGGGCGCGCGCGTGGCCGGCATCCTCAAACGCTATCCCAACGCCGACGAGGCCCGCGCACTCGAGGCGAAGCTGTGCGCCCAGGACGGCATTCTGGAAACCATGCGCTTGGGAACGAAGAACAAGCTGCTCAGCGAGCCGTTCAACGCGCAGGCCGCTATGGACTGCGTGCTCGAGACGGCGCGCGCCCACGGGGTCGAGCCCGAATGCGGCGTGCTGGACCTGACGCCGTACTATTTCGGCGCGGGGGCGCAGGTGCCCGAAATGATTCAGGCGCCCGATGGCTCTCCCGCCGACGCCTGTGCGGGCCGTTGCGTCGGCATGATCGGCGGCACGCTCGCGTTGGAGCAGCAGGGCAACGTGTTCGTGGTGCCGGTGAAAGATTGGGAATCGCACGAGGTGGAAATCACCGTGGGCGAGGTGCTCGTCGAATACGATTACGAGCCGCAGCAGATGGGGCTGTGGTAATGGCGCGCGGCATGATGACGCTCGACGCGATAACGCAGGGCCAGGACGCGATCATCGCGTCGGTCGATTGCGTCGAACCGTCGTTGCGCAAACACATTCTGGATATGGGCCTGACGCCCGGCACCGAGGTGACGTTCGTCAAATGCGCTCCGATGGGCGATCCTATGGAGGTGCGCCTGCGCGGCTACGAGCTGACGTTGCGCAAGGAGGATGCCGCGCATATCAAGGTGCGCGACGTGCATGCCGCCCATAACCTGCGCCGCGTCAATCCCGCCCAGCGCGATACCGTGCATCCCGGCAGGGGAGAGTCGAAATCGTTTCGTCCGCGCGCCGGCGAGCGCGCCAAAGCGGCCGACGCTCCGCTGACCTTCGCGTTGGCAGGCAACCAAAACTGCGGCAAGACCACGCTATTCAACCAGCTCACGGGCTCGAACCAGCACGTGGGCAATTTTCCGGGCGTTACGGTGACGCGCAAGGACGGCACTATCCGCAAGCACGACGAGGCTACGGTGGTCGACCTGCCCGGCATCTATTCGCTCTCGCCCTACACGGG
>USLD01000031.1 GCA_900555495.1 uncultured Slackia sp.
GGTTAATCCGAATGCGGAAATCAAAATGTATCTGGCCCCGATTCGTGTTCTCGATACGGTCGATGGAAGCACGTCGAATCTTACGGTGAAAAATGCGACCTTCAATTACACGGACGGAAATTCGTCGACCGTCAACGGCGATATCCTTCTTGGCGAAGGACGTGACGGAAAGAAAAGCACCTCCATGCCGAAGCTGACCATTTCGGGCACCGAGGCTTCCGTGTCGTTGCAATCTCCCGGCTTCCACGGCGCATCCGGGGTCGACTGGGCTAAGGGCCAGACCGTGCCCGTCGCAAAGGAGGACACGGAGGTAAGCACCAGCCATGTGGCGACGGTCGAGTCCAACGGTGCCGAAACTTCGTATTTCACTTTTGCAGAGGCGATCAAGAACGCCAAGGCGGGCGATACGGTGAAGCTGCTGAGCGATGTGACCGTAGGCTCCTGGGACCAGATTTGGAATGTTTCGGGCATTACCGTCAATGGCGGCGGCCATACCTTGAAAGTGAATGCCATCGAGAGCGGCGACAACCATAACGCCCTCGTTCAGTCCAATGGCGGAAATGCGTTCAGCGATCTGGTCATCGACCTGAGCGGTATTCCGAACACATCGCCGTTCGCGTACCGCGCATTTTCCGCAGCGCCGGGAGATTCTTTCTCGAAGGTGACGATCAGGGGCAACAAGAGCCTCTCGTACGGCATCACTGTTGACGGCACCGATGCGGCGGATGAGGCCGTTTCTATCGACGAGTGCGTTTTCGACGGCATGGGGTCGGCCGTTTACGATTCCGAGGAAGGGACGCTCGATTCCCTCTCCATCAAAAACTGCACCATCAAGAATTGCGATTACTCGGTGATCATGAAGTCTCCGAACGGGGTTTTCTCCGGCAATACCGTGGTCGGGGCCGAGGGCGCAGAAGGCAAGCTGAACGTTTGCGGCGCCTCGGTGACGGTGTCTGGCAACACGTTCGACGGCGTGTGCAGGCTTAAGTTCTACGCAGCCCCTGCCGCGTTCGAGAAGAACAAGATTTCCGCCGGCTCCTATCTTGCGAAGGGCGACAGCCTTGGAGACGTCAAGGTCGACGTTTCCAAGAACTTCTGGGGCGGAGAAGCGCCGAGCGCCACGCAGATTCCCAACGGCATGAAGGCGAATGTCGAAGGCATCGATGTCTACTACGTTCGCGACGCCATGCTCGATAGCGACCTGAACACGTATGTTCCGCCTACGGGCGGCGGCACCGTCACTCCCGGCGACAAGACCGAGGTCGAGCACAACGCCGACGGCTCCACCACCACGACCGTGACCAAGCCCGACGGATCGCAGACCGTCACGCACGAGACGCCGTCGGGCACCCAGTCCGTCGTGTCGAAGGACGAGGACGGCAACGTCGTCTCCACCGAGGTCGCCGTTTCCAAGAAGGATGCGGAATCCGGCGCCGTCGAGCTGCCGATCGACGGGGTGAAGCCCGCCAAGGATGTCGACAAGGCCGCCGAGGTTAGGATCGAGGTTCCCGCGAGCGTGACCTCCGACAAGCCCGTCCAGGTGACCGTGCCCGTAGCGAGCGCCGAAGGCGACGAGCCGAACTACGGCCTTGTGCTCTTCGCGGTGGATGCCGACGGCAACGAGACGGCGCTGCCCAAGTCTGCGGTGGATGCCGACGGCAACGTCGTGTTCGAGGCGGCGGGCGACGTCACGGTCAAGGTCGTCGACAACGCCAAGCAGATGCCCGACGTCAAGGATTCCGACTGGTTCGCGGGCGACATCGTCGATTTCGCCACCGCGCGCGGCATCGTCAACGGCATTCCCCTGGCCGACGGCACGCTCGAATTCCAGGGCAACCTGGGCACGAGCCGCGGCATGTTCGTGAAGATGCTCCACAATCTGGAGATGAACCCCGAGGCATCGGCTGGCGCGGGCTTCGGCGACGTGGCCGAGACGGACTGGTTCGCCGACGCGGCGGCTTGGGCCGTCGAGGCGGGCGTCCTCGAGGGCGTCGAGACCGATTCGGGCCGCGTGTTCCGCGGCGAGGACCCCGTGACCCGCGAACAGGTCGCCATGTTCCTGATGCGTTACGCGGACTACCTGGGCATGGACGTGTCCAAGCGCGCCGAAGTCGCGTTCCCTGATGCGGACGAGGTCTCCGGCTGGGCTCGCGAGGCCATGAGCTGGGCGGTTGCGGAAGGCATCTTCAAGGGCAACGACGCCACGGGCGAACTCAACCCGACCGACGGCGCCACCCGTGCCGAGGTCGCCGCAGTGGTCATGCGTTTCGTCGAGGGCATGTACGCGTAAGGCTTCATCGGGTAAAGTGGCAATCCGATAATCGTGGGCGGATATACCCGTTCACACAACATGCGAAAGGCACCCATCGGGTGCCTTTCGCATGGATTTGTCGTGCTTGCGATCCGGTTTCGCTTCTCATGTGTGATTCCGCTTATTTCGCAAATCGCGCGCGGCCCAGCTGCTTTTTGACAAATTGCCGCTGTTTGGGAAAGGTTGAGGAAGGGCGTAGAATAAGTGGGGTTTCATTTGCCAACATAGCGGTTCGTATCGGGGTACAGGATATGTATCGCTTTGTTTTTGCTCAAGAGGAGGAGGTGCCATGTATCGCGTTGGCAAAGGCGTGTTTCAGCTTATTTGCTGCTTCTGCCTTGCTGCATCGTTTTTCCTTGTAGGAAATCAAGCGTTTGCAGCGACGAATGATGCAGCGGGGGGGGGGTACTGATGAGTTAACTGCTGCCCCTGAATGGCGGGTTTCGAGTGATGCGGAGGTGCGCGCCGCTGTTGCCGAAATCAAGGAAAAGCGTGATAGCGAGGGCTTGACTGAAGCTACGTTGGTCTTCGCGAACGACGTCACGTTCACGTACGACAAGCATCCTGACGCGGGGTGGGGCTCTGGCAGTGATTACGATGCGAGCTACGTCGGCGAAAATTACTTCAGCGGCGTTGAGGGCGTTACGTTGACGCTGAAAAGCGCCGATGCGAACAATCCTGCTCATTTGCGGAATCTTGGTGCGACGTTCGGTAATACGCGACTTCAGAATGCGGGCTTTTCTCTCAATGACGGACAGACGGCTCGCTTTTTCACGGGCCCGATGGTTTTGGACAGTATTGTGTTCGATACGACCGACAGGAATGGCAACGTCCGTGACGAGGTCTACGTTGTGGCCCAGGGTCATAAGCTTGTAATGACGGAACGCTTTTCGAGCACGAAGCCCCTTCATGTCATAGGCGGTAATTTGGGCAAATATCGCCGTTTGGATGGCATGGGATTCGGGGATGAAGACGGCATTGCTTCTGACGGAAGCACGCTCGGATGGATCGAAGAGCCAGGCGGGTCTAAGCCGACCCATCTTGAAATCTACGGCGGTTCGTACGGTTACGTCTATGCGGGCGGATTCAATAGCGATGTGGACGGCGATACGTTCGTTAAGGTCGCCCTTCCTGAAAGCCAAAAGGTCGACTACGTCTACGGTGGCGGCGCTTTTTATAAATCTTACAATCAGGTTCCTTCCGAAGGAACAAGGTCGACTGTTCGTGGCGATTCTTGCGTCCAGACCCTATCTGGCGGTCTTGGAAGTATTTACGGCGGCTCGTATCGTGGATATATCGATGGTAATTCGAGCGTGACTGTGGGGCAACCGCAAAGCGACCGCCGGGCTGTGTATGGCGAGATTTACGGCGGTGGCGATCAGAGTACGCTCGGCAGTCGTTCTGGCTGGGATTGGGTCGGCGGCAATGCATCCGTTACGGTAGAAAATACGGCTCATCCCAAAGACGATACCGCCAATATTTTCGGCGGCGGTTTCATAGATACGATCAACGGCACGACCGAGATCGTATTGAATGGCGGGTCGAATGATCACTGGGTTTTTGCCGGAGGCATGAACATCGGCGCGTATGACCAGAGCGCGAACATTCTTAATAAAAACGACGAAGCAGTTGCCGCGAAAATCGCCATCAATGGCGGCGATTGGTCCAAGGTATATTCAACGGTCGAAACCAATTACTCCAGCACCGCTTCCCAGGAAATCAACGGCGATGTCTTGGTTGAACTCAACGGCGGCCAGGTCGATTATTTCGGCTTGAGCGCGCTTCAAACTCATGTTCTGGGCGATAGCATCCTTAGCATTAACGGCGGAGAGCTGGGTAATTTCACAACCGCAATCAGCGGCTACCAATACGATGACAGCGAAGGCGGCAATACGTACGAAAGCGGTAAGGTCGAGGGCAAGCGCATCGTCAACCTGAACAACTCGCAGCCGATGAAGTGCTGGCAGATATATGCCATTGATCAAATCAACGTGAACAACACGGCGCCGTTTATTGCGCGCGGAACGGCCGATGAAGGCGCCCTATGTTTGTGCGGCGATGTGAATGTTCAAAGCGGGATGTTTGCATTGACGGGTTCGAACGAGCTCATAGACACAAGCGCGATCAATGGGACGAATGCGGATGGAACTTCCAAGGCAAAAGGCGATTTGACGATTGCCGCAGGCGCTACGTTGGCGCTCAATGCGACGGGAGACGGCCTTTCGGCGCCTGGCCACGTGAACGCAGAGGGCTCCGCGACGGGCTCGGGCAAGCTTTTGGCGGTAAAGCCGAGCGGATCCGACTGGATTTCTACCGACATGAGCCAGGGCGATCCGCAGGTAGGAGAGGTTTACATCCGTTCGAACAGCACTGACGAAACGGCGGCGCCTAACACTGCCGCGAACATGGTGAAGCTGGCGAACAGCCCGACGTCGCGTTATGTGGAATACACGAAGGACGCCTCGGCAATCGCTCCTTCCTTCGCTCATGCCTGGCGCATCGCAGACGACCCTGATGCGAAAACCGTCACGGTGACTTTCGATAAGAACGGTGGCGATACGGAAGCAAGCCCCAATGAGAAGAAAGTGGTTTTGAAGGGCGGCGCCACGAGCAGCACCATCGACGCCCTGCCTGCTCCGCCGACGTGGGCCGACCATGAATTCACGGGTTGGAACACTGCGACGAATGGCCAAGGCGATGCTTTCACCGAGCAAACGCCGGTGAGCCAAGATATCACCGTGTACGCTCAGTGGAAGGCGTTGACGCCCGACCCCACCTATACGGTCACGTACACTGACGGCGTCGATGGCGAAGAAGTTTTCGTCGATCAGGTCAACGAGGGCCTCGAGCCCGGCGCGGCCACGCCCGCGTTTCAGGGGACCCCCTTGCGCGACGGCTACGCGTTCGTCGGCTGGGCTCCCGAGGTCGCTCCGACCGTGACCGAGGACGTCGTATACGTGGCCCAGTGGCAGAAGAATGAGCCCGCCCCCACGTTCACTGTGACGTACACGGATGGCGTCGAGGATGAGGAGGTCTTCGCCGACCAGGTGTATGCGGGGTTGATCGCCGGGGAGAAAACCCCTTCGTTCGATGGGGCGCCTTCCCGCGCTGGATATGATTTCGTCGGCTGGAAGCCCGATGTGGTTCCGACGGTGACGGGCGATGCCGTTTACGAAGCTCAATGGCAGAAGAAGAGCGACCCGAAGCCCCCGGTGATTCCTGATCCCGAACCGCCTGTGATTCCCGACCCGAAGCCCCCGGTCGATCCCGACCAGCCCGTCGACCCTGACAAACCTGTCGACCCGGCTCCTCCCACCGAGCCTGATGAGCCTGCCGGTCCCGATGAACCGTCCGACGGATTCGTGCCTCCCGCGAAGCCCGATCAGCCTTCCGGACAGGGCGGTTTCGGTGAACCTGCCGATGTGGGTAAGCCCGCTTCTGGCGCAAATGCCTCGGCCATGCCTATGACGGGCGATGCGGCATCCTCGATGGTTGTTCCGTTTGCTGTCTTGGCGTTTGCCTGCATGGCAGTGGCCGGGCTTGCTATCGCGCGTCTTCGTGCGCGCACGGCCCGGCGCCGTTAAGGCGTCGTCCATCCGCCTCGGTGCCGAATACGTAGCCGGCACCGAGGTTTCATAGCGTCATGAAAACCGCCAGCCGCGTTGCTTCGCGGCTGGCGGTTTCTTGTACGGGGAAGGGGTCGGCACGGGGCACGCGCCTTCTTTCCGCTTTCTTACCACGTGCTCCAGAAATCCTGGATCAGGTCCTGCCTGTTGGCGTGGCCGGTTTTGCGCAGGATGTTGTGCACGTGCACCTTCGCGGTGCTTGGCGCCACGCCCATGGTGGACGCGATGTTCTGGTTGTCCAGTCCGGTCAAAACCAGGCGCAGCACTTCCTGCTCGCGCTTGGACAGCTTGTGCTTCTTGCCGTAGATCTCCAGGTTGCCGTCGATCATAGACTCGACGCGTTCGTCGTTGTTGCGTACGGGCGGGTGTTCGTAGCGCAGCGAAAGCGCGCGGTATGCGCTGGTGCACGCCACGGCGGCGCATACCAGCATCAGGGCCTCTTCCATGTAATTGCGCTCGGCCGAGAACAGCAGGAACGCCTCGCTTTGCGGCGCCAGCAAAAAGCCGTAGACGTCTTCGAGGATGAACCCGATGCCGAACGCCCAAAGCACCGCGTAAAAAAGGCGGTAGCGCTTCATGCGGGTGCGCTCGGTTTTGTCGTGGGTGGAAAAATAGCGCGCCCCCAGAAAGGCGAGCGTCCATATGAACAGGGCCGCGCGCATGGCGTAGAACGCGAAACGGGCCGTGGGGTCGCCTTGTTCTAGGAGTAGGGTCGCCAAGCTGCCTGCGACGAACAGCACGCCCGGAACGAGCAGCATCGCCTTGCGCTTTTCTCCGACGAAATCGCACGCTAGAAGCCAGATAGATACGAAGATGCCGCACCCCGAAACGATGGATGCGAACGAGCGCAGTACAAGATAGACGCGCTCTCCCGCAAGGTCCAGGTTCATGGCGAGCGATACGAAGCTGTCCTGGAACACCAGCGTGACGTCGAAGAAGTAGAACAAAAACGCCCAGAAGGCGTAGAGAAACGTCCGGCGCCTCGATACCAAATAGACCGAAAGACACGCCGCTCCCGCCAGCACGGACACGAGCTGAACGATAAGAACTGAATAGAATTGGGCGAGCTCCATGGGCACCTTCGCTATCCATGCGGACGATTCGTTTTTCCGTATAGTACCTTATGCGCTCGCGATTGCTTCGATTAACGTCGCCTATAGCATATCCGCACATGTTCTTTACGCTGCATCCGTCTTTTTCGGCGTCCGGCATTGTGCTATTCATCAGGGGTTTAATATCGGTTTAGGTGGTTTAGGCGTGTATCTACACCGCATTTCTACCTTGCTCTATACGCGCTTTATACCTTTTCACCGACCGCACGCGCGGTGACAATTCCTCTCGCAAAGTCATTCGCCGCCTCAGACGAGGTATGGCGGTGCGTGCGGGCCTGCGCCCGCGAGAGAGGACGCGCCGCCATGGCTCGCATGACTCGCCTTGCGAAAAGAACTCGAACCGCGTTTCGCTTGGCAGGTCTTTGCGATTCCGGCCGCGCCGCCCCATTAGGCGCGGCCGGTTATTTTTCGTCAGAGCGGCCTCCATCGACAAAGGAGGAAAATCCGTATGGAGGAGAAGAAGAAAGGTATCGGGCTGTTCGGCCTGATCGGCATGGTGATTTCGTCGTGCATCGGTTCCGGCGTCTTCGCTATCACCGGTCAGATCGCCCAGGTGGCGTCTCCCGGCGCCGCCCTGATCGCATGGCTCGTCGTCGGCATCGGCTTCCTGATGCTGGCCTACTCGCTGAACAACCTGGTTGCCAAGCGCCCCGACCTGCACGGCGTGTTCACCTACGCCGAGGAGGGCTTCGGTCCGCTGGCCGGCTTCCTGTCCGGCTGGGGCTACTGGCTGTCCGCTTGGCTGGGCAACGTCGCCTTCGCCACGATGATGATGTCCACGCTGGGCTATTTCTTCCCCGCGTTCCTGCCGGGCAACACCGTGCCCTGCATCGTCATCGCTTCCGTGGTCATGTGGCTGCTGACGCTGCTCGTCATCCGCGGCGTCGAGAGCGCTTCCTTCCTGAACGCTATCGTCATGGTGTGCAAGGTCGCCGCCATCGGCATCTTCATCGTGTTCTCCGTCTTCCTGTTCAACGCCGGCGTCTTCACCGCCGACTTCTGGGGCACGCTGTACAACAATGCCGTGGCCATGGGCGAGATGGGCACCGAGGCCGTCGGTCTTGGCAGCATTGCTTCCCAGGTCATGAATTGTATGATCATCATGATGTGGGTCTTCATCGGCATCGAGGGTGCGACGGTCGTGTCTTCCCGCGCCGAGAAGAAGTCCGACGTGGGTAAGGCCACCGTCATCGGTCTGGTCTGCCTGCTCCTGATCTACATCGGCGCTTCCGTTCTTCCGTACGGCTACATGCCCTACACCGAGATCGCCGCGCTCGATTACCCCGCTATGCTCTACGTCTTCGACGACATGGCTCCCGGCTGGGGCGGCGCGTTCATCTCGATCGCGATCATCATCTCCGTCCTCGGCGCTTGGCTGTCCTTCACCATTCTGCCTGCCGAGACCACGTCCGAGATGGCCGAGCACAAGCTGCTCCCCGCTTCTTGGGGCAAGCTGAACGACAAGAACTCCCCGCAGTTCAGCCTTCTGATCGTCGGTGGCTGCACCCAGGTGTTCATGCTCACCCTGCTGCTGACCCAGGACGCCTACAACTTCGCGTTCTCCATGTGCACCGTCGCTATCGTCGTCACGTGGGCTCTCGCCGCGGCCTACCAGGTGAAGTTCTCCGCCGGCCGTCGCGAGTGGGGCCAGCTGGCCATCGGCGCCGTCGCCGTCGCCTTCCAGGTCATCGCCGTTATGTTCAACGGCTGGTCCTTCCTGCTGCTGACCTGCGTCGGCTACATCCCCGGCTTCTTCGTGTACGCCAAGGCCCGCAAAGACCAGGGTCTGGAGCTGACCAAGGGCGAGAAGATCGTCATGGGCGTCATCGTCGCCCTGGGCATCCTTGCTCTGGTGCTGCTCGTCATGGGCGTCATCAGCTTCTAAGCTGCTTGGGCGAACCGATCGGCGCTCCTGCATAAGCCGCTCGGTTCGCTTCGGCTTTCTCAACGCGTGCGGAAGGGGCTGCGGACGAAGCTTTCGCGGCTGACTCCTGTGTCGCCTTCGGTTCCTTCCGCCCAATCGATCGGAACCGCCCGACGGCGGGTCCGTATGGGGGGGGGTATACGATGCATATCAAAACGATCGGCGTCGAAGACTGGTTGAACGTGTGGGAGAAAAGCGCGACCTACGATATCGCGCAGTCCACGATATCTTCGATGACCATGGACGAGATCCTCGCCCTGGACGGCGAAGCGGGCGCGACGTTTTACGAGCGCCTGGGTCGCGAGAAGATGAACTACGGCTGGATCGAGGGTTCGCCCGACTTCAAGGCCGAAGTGGCCAAACTCTACCGCAACGTCGACCCCGACAACATCCTTCAGGCCAACGGTGCGACGGGCGCCAACCTGCTCGCCCTGATGGCTCTGGTGGAGCCGGGCGATCACGTGATCGCCGAATACCCGACCTATCAGCCGCTGTACGAGATTCCCCGTACGCTCGGCGCCGAGGTCGAATACTGGCGGATTCGCGAGGAGAACGGCTGGAATCCCGATATCGATGATCTGAAGAAGCTCGTTCGCCCCGATACCAAGCTGATCTGCATCAACAACGCCAGCAATCCGCTGGGCACGGTGCTGCCTGCGGAAACGCTCGAGCAGATCGCGGAAATCGCCGCGTCGGTGGGCGCCTACGTCCTTTCCGACGAAGTGTACCTGCCGCTGCAAGACACCGAGTCGTTCGTCTCCATGGCCGACCTGTATGACAAGGCCGTGGTGTCCAACAGCCTGTCGAAGACCTATTCGGTCCCCGGCGTGCGCATCGGCTGGACGGTGTCGAACAAGGAAGTTGCCGACCGCTTCCGCGTGTATCGCGATTACACGATGATCTGCGACGGCGTGTTCAACGACGCGCTTGCCGTGCACGTATTGCGCAACCGCGATAAGGTGCTCGATCGCAATCGCAAGATCGTGTTCAACAACCTCGCCATTGCTCAGGAATGGGTCGACAACGAGCCGCGTGTCTCGTGGGTGCCGCCGAAGGCCGTGTCCACGTCCTACATCAAGCTCGACATTCCGATCGACGACGAGGAATTCTGTAAGCGCCTGCTTGCCGAGCAGGGCGTCCTGCTTGTTCCCGGCAGCCGCTTCGAGCTGCCGTGCGGCGCGCGCCTGGGATACTGCGCGCCCGAGGCGACGCTTCGCGAGGGCCTCAAGCGCCTGAGCGCCGCGTTGCGCCAGTTCGATTAACCTTGGCGGCCTGCTTCGCGCAGGTGCGGCCAGCCGCAGAAACGCGGTTTACCGATGCATCCACTCGAAAGCCAACTCTCTTACCGGAGCCCCTTTCGTGGAGGGCTGGAAC
>USLD01000032.1 GCA_900555495.1 uncultured Slackia sp.
GCGGCCGCCCTGCTGAGCTTCGTCCTCGCGTCTTGCGGCGGCGACGGCCAGCAGAAGTCGCCCGCCCAGCTTAACCGCGAATACATGGCCAGCGTCAACAGCATCAGCGCCGAGGCGGCCGATTCGCTGTCTTCGTTCAATACCGCCGTTTCCGAAGGCGATCTTGCGGCCATGCGCCTTGCAGCCTCCGATGCGGCCAAGAAGCTCGAGAAGATTTCCGATATGACCGCTCCCGAGCCGCTGGCCCAGGTGCACGAGGAATACAAGGCCGGCGTGAGCGACCTGACCGCAGCGCTATCCGAGTACGTGGAAGCATATGCGGCGCTTCAGAGTTCCGCCGACGCTGCGAGCAAGAGCACCGCGCAGACGTCTGGAAAGAACCAGACGGCCGCGCCGAGCGTCGATACCGAGACGTTCGCATCCCAGGTGGCCGACATCCAGGCCCGCTACGACAGCGGCATGGCGCACCTGTCCAAGGCCGACTCCATGGTGGCCGAACTCGCCGGCGGCGAGGCTCCTGCCAAAGACGACGGCGCCGAGGCCGATGCTTCTCAGGAAGAGCAGCAGCCCGCTCAGGAATAATCCATCCGCATCGTTTTCTCAGCCCGGCTTCAAGCCGGGCTTTTTCATGCGCTTTTGTCCTGGCGGGCGGATGCAGCGCCGCTATCGGGTTCGTCTGCGCTATGATGCATCGACCCTCTGCAGGGATTGCATGCGATCGTATTCGTTCACGGCAGCCCGTCTGTGAGGGACCTATTCGACTATACAGCGTAAAGATAAACGATGGCCGTACGTCGCCCTCCGCTCGAGAAGGCGCACGGGCGTCGTGCCGCGAAGGAGGATGCCGGCTATGCAGGTCGATGCGCATCGAGACGAAGGCAGCGTGCAGAAAGCGGGGACGCCTGCGCCGAGCGACGCTCGCACGGAGCGCACCGCCCGCATCATCGGCGCGCAGGGCGTCGAGAGCCTGGCGGGCGCCACGGTTGCGGTGTTCGGCCTGGGCGGCGTCGGTTCGAGCTGCGCCGAGGCCCTGGCGCGCGCCGGCGTCGGATCGCTCGTGCTCATCGACCGCGACGAGGTGGAGGAAAGCAACATCAACCGCCAGGCGCTCGCGTTCTACAGCACGATCGGCCGCAGGAAGGCCGAGGTTATGGCCGCCATGGTGCGCGACATCTCGCCGCAGGCCCGCGTGGTCGCGCACGACGCCTTCGTCACCGAAGACCGCGTCGGCGAATTCATCGACGATTCGGTGGACTACATCGTCGACGCGCTCGACACCGTGACCACCAAGCTCGCGTTGGCCGCTTATGCGCAGCAGGCGGGCATCGCGTACGTGGGCAGCATGGGCGCGGCGAATAAGCGTCGCCCTGAAGAGCTGCGTTTCGCCGACATCTACGATACTCAGACCTGCCCGTTGTGTCGCGCGGTGCGCAAGCAGGCGCGCAAGCGCGGAATCGAGCGCATGCGCGTGCTGTATTCCGCCGAGCAGCCGGTGCCCGTGGCGGCTGCGGAAGGCGCGCTGCGCAGGGAGCGCACCGAGCTCGGCACGTTTTCCTTCATGCCGCCGATCATGGGCCAGATGATCGCGGGCGACGTGATCAAATCCATCGTGGGCATCGAGTGACCGAGGCGGCACGCCCCTGTCTGTCCTCCTTTTGAGAAAGGACGTGAAATGAACGCGGAATTCCTTCCCGTCACCATGGAAGAGGCGCGCGAGCGCGGCTGGGAGCAGGTCGATTTCGTCTACGTGTCCGGCGACGCCTACGTCGACCATCCCTCGTTCGGCGCGGCCATCATCACGCGCGTGCTCGAGGCGAACGGCTACAAGGTGGGCGTGATCGCGCAGCCCGATTGGAAAGACCCCGGCAGCATCTCGGTGTTCGGCGAGCCGCGTCTTGGCTTTCTCGTGTCTGCCGGCAATATGGACTCGATGGTCAACCATTACACGTCGTCCAAGAAGCCGCGCCGCTCCGATGCCTATTCGCCGGGAGGCAAGGCGGGTTTGAGGCCCAATCACGCCGCAGCCGTGTATGGAAACCTCATTCGCAGGTCGTACAAGAACACGCCGATCATCGTGGGCGGCATCGAGGCGAGCCTGCGCCGCCTGGCCCACTACGATTACTGGTCCGATAAGCTCAAACGCTCGATCCTTTTGGACTCGGGCGCCGATATCGTGTCGTACGGCATGGGCGAGCGCTCGATCGTCGAAATAGCCGACGCGCTGGCGAGCGGCCTTTCGATCGAGGACATCACGTTCATCGACGGCACGGTGTACAAGACGCGTTCGCTCGACTACGTCTACGACGCCGTGACGCTGCCGTCGTTCGAACGCATGCAGCAGGACAAGCTCGCCTACGCCGAGAGCTTCGGCGTGCAGTATCGTAATTCCGACCCGTTCACCGGCAAGCGCCTGGTCGAAGAATACCCCCACGGCGTCTACGTGGTGCAGAATCCGCCTTCCAAGCCGCTTTTGCGCGGCGAGTTGGATGCCGTCTACCGCTTGCCCTATGCGCGCACCTACCATCCCATGTACGAGGCCGAAGGCGGCGTGCCCGCCATCTCCGAGGTGAAGTTCAGCCTGGCCAGCAGCCGCGGCTGCTTCGGCGAGTGCTCGTTTTGCGCGCTCACCTTCCATCAGGGCCGCATCGTGCAGTCGCGCAGCAAGGAATCGCTGGTCGACGAGGCGAAGCTGTTCGCCGACGACCCCGATTTCAAGGGATACATCCACGACGTGGGCGGACCGACGGCCAACTTCCGCGCGCCCGCATGCCAAAAGCAGATGTCGCACGGCGCCTGCCCGCATAAAAGCTGCCTGTTCCCCGAGCCCTGCAAGAAGCTCGAGGTCGATCACGAGGACTATCTGGACGTGCTGCGCAGCCTGCGCGCGCTGCCCGGCGTGAAGAAGGTGTTTATCCGCTCGGGCGTGCGCTTCGACTACGCGCTGGCCGATCCCGACGACACGTTCATCCGCGAGCTGTGCGAGCATCACGTGAGCGGCCAGCTCAAGGTGGCGCCCGAGCATGTGTCCGACGCCGTGCTGTCGGTGATGGGCAAGCCGCGCAACGAGGTCTACGAACGCTTCCGCAAGCGCTATGCGCGCGTGAACGCCGACCTGGGCAAGAAGCAGTACCTGGTGCCGTATCTCATGTCGTCGCATCCGGGCTCCACGCTCAAGGAGGCGGTCGAGTTGGCGGAATACTGCCGCGATCTGGGCTATATGCCCGAACAGGTGCAGGACTTCTATCCCACGCCGTCCACCATTTCGACGTGCATTTACTACACGGGCGTCGATCCGCGTACGATGAAGCCCGTCTACACGCCGAAGAGCACGCACGAAAAGGCCCTGCAGCGCGCGCTGATCCAGTATCGGGACCCGAAGAATTACGACCTGGTGGTCGAGGCGCTGCGCAAGGCGGGCCGCGAAGACCTGATCGGGTTCGACGAACGCTGCTTGGTGCGCCCGCGCAAAGGCGGCGGCAAGCAGAGCGCATCGAAGCGATCGGGCGGCGGCGAGCGCAAGCCGCGCTCGCAGAAGGACCGCTTCGGCGTCCGCGACGAGCGCGGTTCCGAACAGGGCCGCGCATCGGAGCGCCGTCGCTCCAAGGGGTCGTCGAACGGGGGCGCGCCGGCCTCGCGTTCGAAGAAGGGATCGCAGCGTCGCTAGGACGTGCCCCGATGCCGGTTCGGCAACGCATCGGGGCGTTTCGCCCCGGGTGCGCCTATCATGGAGACGAACGGCGTTTCCGCCGTTGTCTACCGAGAGAGGACCGACCTATGAGCACTGAGGTCATCGTGCCGCCTAACGCCGTGGAGAAAGCCGCGGACGCGCGCGCCGCCGATGTGATGCTTGTGAGGGAGACCCTTCAGAAGTATCAGGCGGCCATGCGCCAGATGGAGGTCCGATTCGAGGTCTTGGATAAAGACCTGAGCCTGAAGAAGAACCGCAATCCCATCCATCATATAGAATCGCGCGTGAAAAGCCCGTCGAGCATCGTCGAGAAGCTTCGCCGCCGCGGCTACGAGCCCACGCTGGCCAATATGGAACGCTACCTCACCGATGTTGCAGGCGTACGCGTGATCTGTTCGTATATCGACGACGCCTACGGCCTGCTCGAGCTGCTCGAATGC
Source organism: uncultured Slackia sp. (assembly GCA_900555495.1). Taxonomy (GTDB): domain Bacteria; phylum Actinomycetota; class Coriobacteriia; order Coriobacteriales; family Eggerthellaceae; genus Slackia. Next base: position 4,129 of record USLD01000032.1, read on the forward strand.
CAGGACGACCTTGAAATCGTCACGGTGAAGGACTATATCGCGGAACCCAAGCCCAACGGCTATCGCAGCCTGCATGCCATCGTGCGCATGCCGGTGTATTTCATGGACAAGAAAGAGTTCGTGCCCGTCGAGGTGCAGATTCGAACCATCGCCATGGATTTCTGGGCGAGTCTCGAGCACGGTTTGAAATACAAGGCCGTCGATGCGGTGAGGGGCATCGACTCTTTCGACGAGCTACGCGACTGCAGCCGCGTGATCGAAGACGTCGAGAAGCGCATGCAGATTCTCGCGCATGCGATGGATGACGAGCGCTAGGCTTCCCGCCGCCGCCCGTCCATGGAGCGAATGCGCACATCCTGTAACGCCGCGGTGACGTTTGCGTGAAAGCCCCCTCTGTCGCTTTCGCTGCGTCGGCGCGGCGCGTATCTTCATCGTGCAGACGATGCCGAAGGGAGGATGCATGGCTGAAGAAGCGAAAGCGGCCGAAAAGGCCGAATTGTCATTTTGGCGGAGCCTGTTCGACGACATATCTATCGCTCAGCTGCTTGCAGGCGCATTGGCGGCGGTCACATCGATGCTGCTTGCCTCGCGAATCGGCATCGCGGGTTCGGTGATCGGCGTCGCGGTCGGCTCGATCGTCTCGGCCGTCGCGTCGCAGGTGTATAAGAAATTCCTATCGGCCTCGGCCGAAAAGCTCAAAGACATGGCGCCCGATCACGGGCCGTTCTCTCCGTTGTCGCATCGCGGCGATTCCCAGGACGATGATGCCGTAAGCAGCGCGCAGACTGCGGCGATTGCCGGCGTTTCGGCCGCCGAGACCGTCGCGATGCCGGGGTCTGCCGTGCAAAGCGGGTCTTCTTACGGAAGCGCGGTCGATGGGCCTGCGTTCGCCCGAGGAACGAAGTCCGACGCATACGCCGAAGCGGCTCGTGCACGTTCGCGTTCGGCCCGTGCGCGCAAGGCCAGGGTTCAGCGCAACGCCGTGATCGTGGCTGCGTTGTCGGCGCTCGTCGCGATCGCGTTGAGCGCCGTGGTGATCGAAGTGGTGACGGCGGGCCAAGGCGTCGGCGCCAAGCCCGAGCCGCTTATGCCGACCGTGCCGTGGAGCGCGCCTGCGAAGGAGGCCGCCGAGCCTGCCAAGGGCGATGCGGCGAGCGGGGCGGCGCCGACGACCGGGCAATCCGGCGATGCCGCGCAGAATCCCACGCCGAACGGCTCGTCCTCGCAAGGCGATGCCGCCGGCGCGCAAGGCGCCAAGCCCGATCCTTCCGACGGCCAGCAAAGCGGCCAGGCGCCTTCCGAGGGCGGCGGTGCGGCCGCGACGCCCGACCAGGGTGGTTCGGACTCGTCCGGCTCGCAGGGGTCTGCGCCTTCGGGGCAGGGCTCGTCTTCGGGTTCGGGCTCCGCGTCGGGCGGCGGCTCGTCCGATGCGTCGGGTTCGGCGCCGTCGGGGCAGACGCCTCCTCCGGGCGCATCGTCGGGTTCGTCGGCCCAGGCCGATTCGTCGACGGGCGGGCCTGCCGTAAGTGTCGCGTTCTTGTAGCGGGCGCTTTCCACGCGTCTTGCGCACGCGCATTCGAAAAAGGACTTCCATGCTCTACGACATGCACTGCCATCTTGATTTCTCCGACGCAGGCCCCGCTATCGCGCGTTCGGCGGCGGGCCGCACGGCGGCGTTTTCGGCGACGGTCGATCCGCGCGGTTTCGAGCGGGCGCGCACGGCGTTCGCGGATCTGCCTCATGTGCGCGTGGGCTTGGGGCTTCATCCGTGGCAGGCGTCTTCGCCCGATTTCGCCGCGCAGGCCGATGCGGCCGTCGCGCGCATTCCCGCCTGCGCGTTCATCGGCGAGGTGGGGCTCGACTTCTCGCCGCGCCGTCTGGAAACGCGCGATGCGCAGATGCGTGCGTTCGATCGCGTTGCGGACGCCCTTGTCGGCGAGAGTCCTGCGTTTTCCTGCGGTATCGTGTCGATCCATGCGGTTCGTGCGGTCGGCGAAGTTATCGATGCGTTCGAGCGGCGCGGCGTTGCGGCCCGCTCGCGTTTCGAACGCCCTGCGAGCGCGGGCGGGCGCGCCCTCGTGCTGCACTCGTTCGCGGGCACGTCGGACCAGCTGCACCGCGCCGTGGAGGCGGGCTTCCTCTTCTCTGTGGGGCCGCGCATGCTGGCGACGAAGCGGGGCCGCGCCTACGTGCGCGCCGTTCCTGCCGACAGGCTGCTGTTGGAAACCGACATGCCTTCGCACGAAGGCGAGCCGCTTTCTGCGGATTCGTGGGCCGAAGCGCTCGAACGCTCGCTTTCGGCGCTCGTCGAAGCACGCGGCGACGACCCTGCGGCGCTTCGGAATGCGTTGTGCGCCACGAGCGCGCGCATTTTGGGCATGGACGGCGCCTGAGCCTTTCATCCGTTTCGAAAGCTACGCCCGTCTGCGGCATTTTTCGACGTGTCGCGGCGGGTGTGCTGCTAGGATAGGCGCATGCAAGATGCCGGGGCGACGGATGCCCCTGCGGCGGCCGAAAGAGGGCTCTATGTTCAACGAAAACCTTGATTCCATCGTCGACGGCTTCGCGAGCAACTACGCGTCGCCCGAAATCTTTTTCACCGATCCCGATCGTCATTTCCCCAATCGCGACGCGGTCATCGGCATTCTCGCCGACCTGCGCCATCTGATGTTTCCCCGCTACTTCGGCGACGAGACCCCGACGGGCTCCGATCCGCGCTATTTCATCGGCGAGACCCTGATTCGCATCGAGGATTCGCTGCGCCGCGAACTGCGCGAGGCGCTGCTGTTTCGCGACGGCGGCACCATGGACGACGCTGTGATCGACGCGCGCGTCGAAGAGGTGTGCTCGACGTTTCTCTCGAGACTTCCCGAGCTGCACAGGCTCCTGCTCAAGGACGTCCAAGCCGCCTTCGACGGCGACCCTGCCGCCCAGAGCAAGGAAGAGATCATCTTCTCGTACCCGGGATTCTTCGCGGTGTTCGTCTACCGCATCGCCCATGAACTCTACGTGCAGAAAGTGCCGCTGATTCCGCGCATCATGACCGAGTACGCCCACGGCCGCACGGGCGTCGACATCAATTCCGGCGCCACGATCGGCGAGTACTTCTTCATCGACCACGCCACCGGCGTCGTCATCGGCGAGACCACCACGATCGGCGATCACGTGAAGATCTATCAGGGCGTCACGCTGGGCGCTCTGTCCACGCGTGCCGGCCAGCAGCTCTCCGGCGTCAAGCGCCATCCCACCATCGAGGACAACGTCACGATCTACTCCAATGCGAGCGTCCTCGGCGGCGAGACGGTGGTCGGCGAGGGTACGGTAATCGCAGGTGGCGCGTTCGTCACCGAATCCATTCCCGCCAACTCGCGCGTCAGCGTGAAGGGCGTCGAAATCAATGTACGCCAGCCGCGCAAGAGCCCCGCAAGCTGGGAATTGTAAGAACCTCCTCGCATTTTAGAGAATCTCTGCAAAAGAAAGAGCTCGGACATCGCGTCCGAGCTCTTTTCGTCCAAGGTCCGTTCGATGTCTACGCTTCGTTACGAACGGGTTTTTCCGCCTGCAGTCGGCGCATGCGCTTGGCGGCAATGGCGGTAGCTGCGAGAAATACGATTCCGACGCAGGTCAGCGCGCCGGCGGCGGGGAAAGCCGCCAGATAGCTGCCCGTCGCTGCCAAGACGCTCGCGCCGAGCATGGGGCCGATGACCGACGCGCACGTGTAGCCCGAGAACATGAACGCGTAGTTCTGTCCGAAATGCTCGATGCCGAATAGGTCGGCGGTCAGGGCGGGCATGACGGCCATGCAGCCTCCGAACGTCGCGCCGATGACGCAGAACGCGATGGTGATCGAGATGGAGTCATCGGCCTTGCCGAGGAAAAGTGCCATCGTGGCCGCCGTGCCTACCATGCACAGGCCGAGGACGGTGTAGCGGCCCAGACGGTCGGAAAGCATGCCGAATACCAGGCGTCCGCTGAAATTGGCCAGGGCGAGGATGCCGACCTGCGCGGCGCTTTGGGCCGCTGTGAGCCCGGCAAGCTCTGCGCCGATGCCTGCGGCGTGGCCCGTGACCATCATGCCCGCGCTTGCGCATACGGCGAACAGCAGCCACATCAGCCAGGCGCTCGGCTGGCGGAGCATCTGCGCCATGGTCATACCGCTTGCGGCCGCGGGAACCTCGGATCGGGCGTCTTCTTTTTGCTCGGGAGCCTTGCGGATGAAACTCGCCGCCGCCACGGCGGCCACGGCGAAGAATCCGCCGAGGATGTGGAATGTAGCGCTAGGGCCGAACGAGGCGATGAGGAACGTGCCGAGCGGCGCGAAGAAGATGGGGGAAAGCCCCAGGCACCCGACGCATACGCCGTTGGCCAGCCCTCGTTTGTCGGGGAACCATGCCGTGGCCGTGGCGACCGATACGTTGTAGATGAATCCGCTTCCTATGCCGCCGAGCAGGCTGAACGTCAGGTACAGAAGGAACACCTGGTCGGCGAAGCCCGCGAGGAACCAGCCTGCGGCAAGGCAGAGGCCTCCGCCCATCATGAGCAGGCGAGGATTCGCTCTTGTCTGCAGATAGCCTGCGAAAAAGCCTGCGAAGCATTCGCATACGATATAGAGCGAGTAGGCGAAGGCGACCTCGGGGGCGGCCCACCCGTGTTCGGAGGAAAGCGCGATGCTGATGATGCTCCAGACGTAGATGGAGCCGACCAACGCATTGAGCGTTCCTGCCGCCGCGAGCACGACCCATCGGTTGACGTCGCGGCCCTCTTTCACCATGCGATTCGCAGACATCGCGCACCCCTTTCGTCGCCCGTCGCCGTATTTCCTCGGTTCGGCGCGGTCTGTTCCATTATCGGCAGATGACCGCCGGTCTTGTCAAGAGAGGCTATCGCGGTGTCGGCCCTGCCGCCGCTCGCCTGGCGACCGCGCCGCTTGCCCCGATGCACGGATGCCCCGCCGTCGGGCGGGGCATCCGTTCGGGTTCCGTCTGTGTTCGCGGCGCTAGAGCCCGAGGCCCTTGGCGACGTTCGCGATGAAGTCCTGCACGTTCGTCACGATGCCGCGCGAGGAAAGCGATCCGCGGTCGGTGAGCTTGTTCACGGCGAATTCCGCGATGTCGACGCAGTAGAAGTACACCTGGCGCACCGTGCCGTCCGGCAGCACGCGATACGACGGCGTCATGTTGCCGGTGGCGATGGTGTGCAGCATGGTGGCCATGCAGATCACCGTGGTTGCCTTGCGGATGTGGTCGCGCATGGTGTTTTGCGCTTCGTAGGCATTGCCGATGACGGGCGGCAGCGGTCCGTCATCGCGGATCGAACCTGCCAGCACGTAGGGCACGTGGTTCTTCTCGAGGCTGTACATGATGCCGTCATGCACGCCTTCCTCCTCGATGAATTTCGCGATCGATCCGTGGTATTTCACGCGGTTGATGGTGTCGAGATGGTGATAGTGGCCCCCGGGGCTGTTTTCCTGCGTGTCGATGTCCTGGCCGAGCGCGGTATGCAGATAGGCGCCCTCCAGGTCGTGCGTGACCAGCGCGTTGCCGGCGAACACCGCGTCGACATAGCCCGCTTCGATGATCTTCGAGAACGCCGTGCGCGAAAAGCCGTTGAACGAAAACGCCGGCCCCATGACCCATACCACGTAGCCGTGGTCGCGTTCGTATTTCAGCAGCTCGTAGAGTTCGTCGTAATCGCGCGAGAACGCCGTTTCGCGGCTGCGGCCCAGACGGAAGGCGAAGCTTTCCTTCGTGCGGTCGGGCTCGTCGAAGCCTTCGGTGTGCACGTAGATGCCCTCTTCGGCGTTTTCGGTGCGCCCGCACACGATGGCGTCGCCTTCCTTGATGAAGCGGAACTCGCGTACGAAGATGCGGCCGTCCTCGTAGACCGCCACGCAGTCCATGCGGCTGTCTTCGGCAAGAAGCCAGCGCCCGTCGATTTTGAAATATTCGGGGTAGATGCTCAGGGCATGGTAGCCTTCAGGCGCCACGGAGTCTTTGGGCGCGGGCGCAAGCATCGCGTTCGGGGCGTCGAGAAAGCGTGCTTGTGCGAAGTCGGGCGGGGTGTAGGGTTTCAGCGTGAAGCTCATAGGCATTCGCCTCCAAGGTGCGTTGTCCGACGCGCGGCCTCGCGCGAACGTCGGCGGCGTTTCTCGCGTTTT
>USLD01000033.1 GCA_900555495.1 uncultured Slackia sp.
CATCGCCGGGCCGCTTTTCGCTGTCGTTGGGACGCTGGGGCCGAGCCGAAGCGCCCTAGCAAACAAGAGAGCCGCCCTTTCGAGCGGCTCTATCCGTTTTATTCCTGGATGCTCTTGTAGAACTTCGCATCGGCGAACACGTCTTCGATGGTCTTGCCATCGAGCCATGCCAGACCGAGCAGATCGTTGAGCGTGGCGACCAGGTCGGAGCAATCGACGAAGTGCCCCTTCTCGTTGAGCTCGGAGCAATCCTGCGCACGCCAGTATTCATCGGTGTGGGTGAGATAATACGTCTTCTCGCCGACCTCCATGAACACGCGCGTATTCGCACGGAGATAGTTCGCGAACTCGTCGAACGAAGCTAGTTCGAGTGCCTCCTCAGCTTGAACTCCCATGGATGCTCTCCTTCCGACTCGATGGAACGGCGTCCCCTAACGCCGCTGGTTTCATACTTTGCATCTTACTATAACGATGCACGGCATCGACCAGCGATTCTCGGCGCCCCGCTCCACGCGCCCGCGCGAATCCACCACCCGGCGAAAACGCACGGGCAAACGGACGAAAGGGCATCGCAATCGGACGAAGCGGGTCCTTCCGACCGACGCCCCGCGGCCTAGCCCAGCACCTCGGCGCAGATGCGCGCGCCTTCCGCAGCATCTTTCGCATAATAATCGGCGCCGACCATCTGCGCGTATTCGGGCGTAAGCACCGCACCGCCCACGAATACCTTCGTTTCAGGCGCTTGTTCGCGCAGGAGCGCGATGGTCTCCTCCATGCCGCGCACGGTAGTCGTCATAAGAGCCGAAAGGCCGACGAGCTTGATGCCGTGTTCTTTCACGCAATCGACCACGGCTTGCGGATCGACGTCGCGTCCGAGGTCGTACACCGTGTAGCCGTAGTTTTCCAGCAGCATGCGCACGATGTTCTTGCCGATGTCGTGGATGTCGCCCTTGACCGTGGCCACGGCGACCGAGCCCTTATCGGCCACAGCCTCGCCCGTGCTACGGCCTCGAATGATATCGAAGCCCGCCTTGGCCGCCTCGGCCGACGCCATCAGCTGCGGCAAGAAGAAGGTTCCCGCTTCGAAACGATTACCGACCTCGTCGAGGGCCGGAATCAGGTAATCGTCGATCACGGCCATGGCGCTCTCGCCTGCGTCGAGCATGCGTTCGACCTCTGCGCCTGCAGCGGCACGTCTTCCCGTTATCACGAAATGACGCAGCCCTTCCTCATCGGCCATGGATGCGCCCCCCTCTTGCGAGGCGCCATCCGAAGAAGCCTTCGTCGTCGATGACGCGATCGTCTTGCCTGCATAGCCTTCGATATAGCGCATCGCGCCGACATCCTGGCCGCACAGCACGCGCCAGGAATCGACCACTTCGCGATATCGATCGGAAAGCGGGTTGAGGATCGGCATGTCAAGACCGGCAGCAAACGCCGATGCCAGAAACGTGGCATTGACCATTTCTCGCAGCGGCAGGCCGAAGCTGACGTTGGAAACGCCGAGCACCGTGCGCACACCCAGGCGCTCCTTCACCAGCGTAATCGCGCGCAAAATCTCGACGACCTCGCTCTGGTTGGTCGATGCGGCCATGACCAGGCAGTCGATCAAAACATCTTGGCGAGGGATGCCCGCCGCCTCGGCCGCATGCACGATGCGCTCGGCGATTGCGAAACGCTCTTCCGCCGTAGGAGGAATGCCGCCTTCGTCGAGCGTCAGGCCGACAACCGCGCAGCCGTAATGCTTCGCGATCGGCAACACGGCCTGCAAGCTTTCTTTCTTGCCGTTCACGGAGTTGATGATGGGCTTGCCCGCGTACACGCGCACGGCCGCCTCGACGGCTACGGGGTCGGACGAATCGATCTGCAGCGGCAGTCCCGAAACACCCTGGATCTTTCCCACCAGATCGACCAGCACGGCGGCTTCATCGATTTCGGGCAGACCCGCGTTCACGTCCAGAATATCGGCACCCGCTTCGGTTTGAGCGATAGCCTCGTTGATGATGTAATCGGAGTCGCCCGTGCGCAACGCCTCCTTGAGACGCTTCTTGCCCGTGGGGTTGATGCGCTCGCCGATCGTGGCGACCTGGCGGCCTTCAAGCACCACGGCCTCCTGGGCGCTCGTCACGCTGCACAGCGGTCGAGCGAAGGGCCTGGCGGGACGCCTGTCCCGCACGATGTCGGCCAGGTTGGCGATATAGGCGGGGGTCGTGCCGCAGCAGCCGCCTACGATGCGCACGCCCGCCTCCTCTTTTATTTCCTCTGCGGGAATTTTCTTTTCTCCGTCGGCATTATTTTTCGCGCCGTCCTCCTGCCACATCACTACCGGAGAAGTAAGCGGCTTAAAGGGTACGCTTTCCTCAATCTCCCGTACCTTTTGCAAAGCTACGATCGCGACCTCGAGCATCTCGTTTACCAGCGGCTTCAGGTCGTCGGGGCCGAGCGAGCAATTCACGCCGAGCGCCTGCACGCCGAGCGACGAAAGCGTGAGCGCCGCGATGCGCGGGCTGGTGCCCAAGAACGTACGGCCGTCTTCGCCGAAGGTCATGGTTGCGAAGACGGGCAGGTCGCTGCATTCCTTGGCGGCAAACACGGCGGCCTTCGTTTCAAGAAGGTCGGCCATGGTCTCGATGAGGATGATGTCGGCGCCCGCATCGACGGCCGCGCGAACCTGTTCGGCGAACAAGTCGTAGGCCTCGTCGAAGCTCATCGTGCCGAGCGGCGCGAGCAGGGCGCCCGTCGGTCCGATGTCAGCCGCCACATAGCGCGCGCCCGCAGCGCGCACGCACGAAACGGCCGCGGCGAACACCTCGTGCACCGACGCCGCATCGCCGAGCTTGCGGGCATTCGCGCCGAACGTATTCGTAGTGACGGCCTGGCTTCCCGCCTCGACGTACGCGCGATGGATGGCGGTCACTTCGTCAGGATTGTTCAGGCACAGCAGCTCGGGCAGCTCGCCCGCCTCCAGGCCCGCGGCCTGCAGCATGGTGCCCATGGCTCCGTCGAATACCAGGTATTCTTCACCCGCGATCACGCGTGCGAGATATTCGTCGGCGATGCGCAACGAGTCGCGCGCATCGGCGGAAACGGCATGGGAGGTTATCGGTAGCATGGCGTACCAGCCTTTCGCAAAGAACAATGGGCGGCGCAGGCGCATCCGGCGCAACTGCGCTTGGTGTGTTCGCGCAGCTCGTCGAACAGTCCGACGAACGCCGTCACGCTTTTCACGGGAATGAGCAGGTTGGAATCGGTGACCGTCATACCGAGCTTTTTGTCCGCCTCGAGCGTGCGCACGATGGCGGGTTGGACGTCGAGCGGAAGATCGCCGTAACCCGGGCTGAAACGCCAGTTCGTATGCAAACCGTGCTGCGCCGCTTCGGCCACGATGGCCGCCTCGCACGCATCGGCCGCGCATTCGACCAGCGACGAGCCCGCCGCGCCGAACACCGCCGCATCGAGCGCGCTTTTCGCCTTCATGCGCAGCGCCGCGCGCTCGTTGGCAAGCCCCAGCGTGACCGCCATGACCGCGCACGAGCGCGCTTCGCGCAGATGCTCGTAGATGGCCGATCCCTTCAACACCAGCGAGCTTCCAACCAGGCGAATCGTGCCATCGGATGCATCCACGGGAAATACCTTGTAGACGAATGCAGGGGCCGAATCGCGCTCGCACGCCGCGATCGACTCGTCGATGCGCTCGTCGAGCAGGTCATCGGTCTTCTGGCCGGCATACCCCAGATAACGCAGCGCCTCGGCTTTGTCGACACGATACGTCGGCACTAGACCACCGCCCCGCTCGCGCGCAAGGCCTCCATGGCCGCCGCGGCGATCGCCGGCTGGTTCATCGTGTAGACGTGCAGGCCGTCCACTCCCTCGGCCGCCAGGCCTTCGAATTGCTTGCAGGCGTATTCGATGCCCGCCGCACGAAGCGACGCAGGGTCGTTCTCATAACGCGCCAGCAACTTGATGATCGGCGAGGGAAGGCTCGCGCCGCACATGAACACCATGCGCGATATCTGCGCCTTGGAAAGAAACGGCATGATGCCGAAGGTGATCGGAACCGTAACGCCCGCATTGAGCGCGGCGTCGAGGAAACGCAATGCGCATCCGTTGTCGAAGAACAGCTGCGTCACGAAGAACTGGGCGCCTGCGTCCTGCTTCTGCTTGAGATGACGGATGCTCTCGTCGAAATCGAGGCATTCGATATGACCCTCGGGATATGCGGCGGCGCCGACGCAAAATCCCGCCTCGCGCACCACGGGAATGAGGTCTTTGGCGAAATGGAAGTCGGTAGTGGAAACTCCCTCTATGGGATCGCCACGCAAGGCGAGAACGTTTTCGATACCGGCCTCGCGCAATGCCGCAAGCACCTGCTCGACGTCGGCGCGCGATGCGCCCATGCAGGTCAGGTGCGCCATCATCGTAAGGTCGAAATCGTCTTTGGCCATACGGGCGACATCGATCGTGCGCGCGCTGTTTCCGCTGCCGCCTGCCGAATACGTCACCGACACGAACGCCGGGTCGAGCGTGGAAAGCTCGGCTGCAAGCGCATGGGCCGTTTCGACGGGCAGCTCGCCTTTCGGGGGGAAGATTTCGAACGACACAGGAAGGCCGTCACGTTCGAACACCTGCGAAATCTGCATGATAGGTCCTTTCTCGTCGACCAATCATTGTAGCGGTTCGCGATGCCGGAACTATGTCGCTTTAGTCTGCGATAGTATGCGAAACAGAGTGGAAACATTCGGGATTCAACGCAGGCGAAAGACGGACCGCAAGGCCGAGCCGCCTTTCGTTGCCCGACGAATGGAACGAAACGACCTTTCGTTCCGGAGCATTTGAAACGAAAACCGCTTTCGTTTCAAAACGAATAGAACGCAAAGTCTTTTCGTTCCAGAAGAAATGGAACGAAAAGCACCCGAATTCGCCGCCATACGAAAAATCCCCTGATGCATCGCAGCATCGGGGGATTCGGAAAGCGCCCCGAGACAAACGAATCGACTGTTTGCAGCGGTAACCGATTAGTCCACCAGCTCGGCGTAAAGCTTAAAGAGATGCGCGACAATACGCTCTTCGTCGCCGTTGAAGTCGACACCGTAGGCAGCCTCGACCGCGGCATCGAGCGCCTTGTGGGCAGAAAGCAAATCGGCGGGCATTTTATCGGGATCGTACAAGTCCGCAAGCGTTTTGCCAGGATGCGTCGCGCGAGCATCGAGCACGGCCTGCGCGCATGCCTCAATGCGAGAACGAATTTCGGGCACAACTGCATCTTCGACCGGCACATCCAGCGTCTCACGCGTCACGCCGGGCCAAACAAAATTATTGTATACGATGGTGTTGGAATAGTTGTAATCGCTCTTCAGACGCCCGGTAACGACTCTCATCCACGCATTGTGGAAGCGCGACATCATAACTCCAAACACATACAGCGAATCGCTCGGAACAAAATACAACTTATTGCCAGGAATCATGCCATTTGAAACAAAACCCAGGGGTACGTAAGTACGGCGCTCCGAGGTGACGACGGGAATACCAATATACAGAATATCTTGGAATTTCCCGCACGGACGCAGCAAATGAGGCGTCTCCCTAAGCTTATAGGCATCGCCCGTAGACGTCTGTGCCGAACGCCATTCCGCGCACAGGCGAACCCGTTCCGCAATAAACGGATGCTCGTCGTACACAGTACGAGCAGCGTTAGCAAGCCAGAGACAATAGCGATCGTCACCCTTAACGAAATCTGCGCCCATAGAAAAAGGACGAACCCATTCCGCAAGACCCGCATCCAATTTGACCGCTTCAACATATTCATCCGCGTCGAGCAAAAGGCAGCCATTGTCCGTCGGCTGGAAGCCTTTAGCCATCCCCTCAACCCTGCAAAGAGGATTCGTACGCTTCGAAACAAAAACATCGGAGGAAGCCTGCAGATACCCGTTGATATTTTCAACCACGCGTCCATGTCCATCTCGGTCGAACAGCAAGTGATCGTTTACGCCGACATACGAGAATCCCACAATGACCACATGCACATGAGCCTGATCGTTCGCTTCGCTATTCCATACGAACGACTGCCATGCAAAATCAATTGAAATTCCCCGATCAAACAACGGCCTCCACAACGGTTCGACCTGCTGGCCTTGGCAAATGCTATTCGTAGAAACGAATGCCGCACGAATGTCCGTTCCGCGCATGTACTCAGCGGCCTTCGCATACCAGCATGCAACATAATCGAGCGTCTTCACTTTGCCGAAAATTTCAGCGCGGTCTTCCGACTGCCCTTTCGACAAATTCGAATACCCGATGAACGGCGGATTGCCAGCAATAAGGCTGCATTGCTCCGCAGGGAGAACACCGTTCCAGTCCATGCGCAAAGCATTGCCTTCGTGGATATTGCCGTTGCTCTTCAAGGGCAGGAAGTCGAACGGCTGCAGCAGAATTTCCTGCGTCGCCTCCATCATCTGCTCCTCGGCGATCCAGAGCGCCGTCTTGGCAACGCTTACCGCGAAGTCGTTGATTTCAATGCCGTAAAACTGATCGATCGACACCTCGATGGGCGTGGTCTCGTCACCGAATCCCATGCCGATCTGGTCGCCCTGCAGGCTTTCAAGCACACGGTTCTCAAGCTTGCGCAAACTCAAGTAGCTTTCCGTCAGGAAGTTGCCGCTGCCGCACGCAGGGTCGAAAATACGCAAACTGCCAAGCTTCTTCTGGAAACGCTTCAACTTGACCTTGCGATTCTTTTCAACCTTTTCGCCTTCGATTTCAGCGAGTTCCGCACGCAAATCGTCCAAAAACAACGGGTCGATAACCTTATGGATGTTCTCGATGCTGGTGTAATGCATGCCGCCCGCACGACGCGTTGCAGGATTCAGCGTACTCTCGAACGCCGCACCGAAAATAGTCGGGCTGATGCCGGACCAATCGAATTTCTGCGACGCCTCAAGCAGCAAATCAAGACGGATATCGTCGGTGAACTGGGGCACCACGATGTCATCATTGCCGAACAAACCGCCGTTGACGTACGGAAACGCTAGCAGGTTCTCAGGCAAATACGGGTCGCGTTTGTCTTCGGGCGTATCGAGCACATTGAACAGGTCGATTACCGCCTGGCGCATCTGGTCGGCGCGGTAGCCCTTCATGTAATTTAAGACCGCATCTTTTTCATGCATCAGGCCAGAGTCTTCCGCGTACAGCAGAAAGACCAGCCGCACGATCAACACGTTCAGGCTGCGCTGCTCGTGCGCATCTGTTTCGATATTCCTGTACTGCTTCGAAAGCTGCGTATACAGCCTGCCTACCAGCTCGCCCGCCTGCACCGAAAGCTGCTTTTCGCGCTCGATGCGGGAGTTTTGGGAATCGGTGAGAAAGCCCAGCAGATGAAGCTGCTCGGGCAATTCGTCAAGAGAAAGCGAGACGTACTCTTCCTGGTTTTCCTTCTCTTGGTCGTAAATACGGAACTCATCGAAGTTGCACGTCACGATCCAACGCGGACGAATGGAGAACGGCAGATTGTCGGCGTACCATTTTGCCTGCTGATACGGCGTTTCCGGACCTGCCTTCTTGCTGCGCACCGTGGCTTCGTCAAGACTGATGCCACGACCCTTCATTTCGACAAGAGCACCCATGTCTTCGTAGAACACGTCGATTTTGCGACCTTTGACCTTGCGCTCGAACTCAAGCGCATGCGTCGCGTTCTTCAAGCCGTAAACATCTTGAAGAAGCTCGATCCAAAACGATCGCGAATGCTCTTCCTCCACGCACGGAAGCGCTTTCCATCGCTCGACAAACGCTTTTGCCGCACGCTTTTGTTCCGCAAACGAAATGCTCATCTCAACCCCTTAGGCTTGCAAAATAGTCGCTTCGACCTGAACGACAATAAGGCTAACATATAAACGGATGTACCGTTTATCGTTCGATGCATGACACAATTCGACTTCGACAAACGAAGTCAAACAACACCCTGCCGAAACCCCAGAGAATCGAGGTGGCAAAAATGCCCAATGGCGAAAAGAACAACCCGAAAGACATCACATGCCTAGCGTTTGCGCGCTTTCTCAAAACACGCAAACCCCACTACCCCATATCGGATCGCTACATCGAAGAAATACACGACTCGCCCGACAAGACAGGCGAAGACGAACGAGAACATATGGTTGCATGGTTCAAGGCAAACGAGACACGCGGCCATGGGTCTTATTCCCGCAATACACCGAATACAAGTGCGAGAACATGCTACGGGCGCCTTGGAAATGCGGGGTCGCTCCTCTGGATCGCGGAAGCGGTAGGGGTGCCTGGCGATGTGGTCAACCGAGCCTTCGAAGCCGCCGCCGAAGCTGGTGACCACAGGCGCGCATGTGGGGCCATACGAAAAATAATCCCATGGACCGAAGTACAGAACCGAGCCGAAAAGCTCATGAGCAAAAAGCAGCCACGCTTTCCCCAGCTCAGACGCAAGCAGCCGCAAACCACCTAAACAAACGTCGAGCTTCTCGCAAGATACCGCGAAAAGCTCGACATCCCGAGACAAAGCCGTTCGCTCTACAGCACACGGCCCACGTCTTGGCCGTCGCGGCGAATGCGCATGATGTCGCGCTCATGCAGTTCGAACGGCACGGCGAACGAGTAACGCTCCATGGTGCGGTTGGCCACTTCCACGGCCACCAACGTGCCGCCTTCGCAAGACGGGTCGGGGCCGATGATGCGGCCCAAGCCGTCGCGCTCGATATCCTTCAGGTCGGCATCGGGGCCCGCGTGCCACACCAGGCGCTTCACCGGGCAGGTGCGCACCGCCGCATCGGGGCTGATCACCTCGAGTTCTTCCCCTTCGAAGAAACGATTGCGGCACAGCACCTCCACGCGTTCAGGCTCGCCCTGCGCATCGCATGCGGCATCCGCATAAAACGCCGCGGCCTCGCCCAGCTCGTCAGGCGCGCAACCCAGCACGCGCGCCACCATCTGATGAGAGCGAGCGTATTCCACCGTTCCCTGGTTCTGGCCGGGGTCGCCGTAATAGAAGCCGGTGCAGTACGGGCGATGGCTCGTGGTTTCGAGCTCGTCCTGCCAGGCCTCGGCGCTGCCGCCGTCCAGCACGTGACGATACGCGTTGACCACCGACGCCACGTAATAGGCGCCCTTCGCACGGCCTTCGATCTTGATGCTGTTCACGCCGGCATCGGCAAGGTCTTGCAGGTGCGAAAGCATGTTCATGTCGTTGGAGCTCATGATGAAGCTGCCGCGTTCGTCCTGCTCGATCGGGAAATACCGGCCCGGGCGCTTCTCTTCGACCAGCGCGTACTTCCAGCGGCAAGGCTGGGCGCAATGCCCCACGTTGGCGCCGCGGCCCGCCATGTAGTCGCTGATCAGGCAGCGGCCGGAATACGCCATGCACATGGCGCCGTGCACGAACGCCTCCAGCTCGATTTCTTCAGGGAGGCGGCGGCGCATCTCCGCGATGGCCTTCAGGCTCATCTCGCGCGCCAACACGATGCGCGACACGCCGAGGCTCGCATACACGCGCGCCGACGCCGCATTCATGCACGAAGCCTGCGTGGAGAGATGGATCGCCACGTCGGGCGCCGCCTCGCGCGCCACGGCGAGCGCGCCCATATCGCCCACGATCACGGCGTCAACGCCAGCATCCTGCAGCACGGCGAAATAGCGGTGCAGGTCGTCGATATCCTCGTCGGTCATCATGGTGTTCACGGTGACGTGCACATCCACGCCGTGCGCGTGGGCGTACTCGACCACGCGGGGCAGGTCGTCTTCGGAGAAATTGTCGGCACGGCGGCGCATGCCGTAGCGCGTCGAGGCCAGATACACCGCATCGGCGCCGAAATGGATCGCGTATTCGAGATGTTCCCAGCCGCCCGCGGGCGCGAGCAGCTCCATCGATGCAAGGGACGTAGACGTGGCAGACATGGCATTCCTATCGAGAAAAATGCGCTCAGGCGCGCAGGCGTTCGGTATTTCGGCGGTTCAGTATAGCGAAGGGCGCGAAGCCGCGACGCGCTTCCGGCAAAAGAGCGGACTCCCGTGAGAAAATAGGCCATCGACGAAAGGAGACATGCATGGACATCGTCATGAACCTCGAGGACGGGCGCCTGCCCGACGCCTACGGCAAATACGCCG
The DNA here is from genome assembly GCA_900555495.1 of uncultured Slackia sp. Classification (GTDB taxonomy): domain Bacteria; phylum Actinomycetota; class Coriobacteriia; order Coriobacteriales; family Eggerthellaceae; genus Slackia. Next base: position 10,123 of record USLD01000033.1, read on the forward strand.
ACCCCGCCGACTGCCACGGATGGAGCTGCCGACGCTCCTTCCCCTTCGAAGTGACGGACATTCCGGCCGAAACGAAGGCGCTCGCGATCGTTTTCCTGGATTGGGACAGCACGCCCGTGTGCGGATTCCCGTGGATTCACTGGG
>USLD01000034.1 GCA_900555495.1 uncultured Slackia sp.
GGCTGCCGCCGTAATAGTCGAAGCCCCACACCTGCGAGAGCAGCACCTCGCGCGAATAGATACGGCCCGGATGCGTGATCAGGAACGCCAACAGCGTGTATTCCATGAACGTCAGGTCGACCGGCTCGCCCGCCACCTTCACCTGATACGTCGCCAGATTCACCGTAAGCGAACCCACGTGCACGAAATCGGAATCGGACGTCATCTCGCCCGGCCACAGAAGTCTCCTGCAGCGCAGCTTCACCTCTTCGTCCGTCGCGTACGCGCACGCGAAATCGGCGTTCACCTGCACGGGAAGACGCACCGACGCCATGTTGTTCTCGTCGAGCAGCAGCAGAAGCGACGCGTGCCCTCCGCGCGCCAGGGCCTCTTCCACCCCGGCGATATCGCAGCCGCCGTCCGTGGCGTCGATCACCAACAGGTCGAACGATGCGCCGCGCATGGCGTCGAGCGCCTGATCGGGCGGCACCTTCAACGAGCGCGCGTCCACGTCCATCGAAGCGAACAGCTGCGCGGCGCGTTCGGGAGTGATCACGCGACCGCATGAAACGATAACCGTTTTCGAATGCATGATGCCTCCTAAAGCATGGCCAGATAGCGGTCGATTTCCCACGACGTCACATGGGCACGGTACTCTTCCCATTCGGCGCGTTTGGCACGCACCAGGTAGCCATGCACAGCGTCGCCGAGCACCTCGCGCATCAGATCGGATTTCTCGAAAGCATCGATCGCGCGGGACAGATCGCGCGGAAGCGGCTCGTAGCCCGCCGCGGCGACCTGCTCGTCGGACATGGCGAAGATGTCGCACGTCGCGGGCGCTTCGAGCGTCAGGCCTTCCTCGATGCCCTTCAGGCCCGCCGCGATCGTCACCGCCAGCGTCAGGTACGGATTGGCGGCCGAATCGACGCTGCGGATCTCTACGCGCGTCGACGACCCTTTGCCCGGCTTATAGCGCGGCACGCGCACCATGGCCGAACGGTTCGCCTGACCCCATGTAGCGTACAACGGCGCGCCCATGCCGTCGACGAAACGCTTGTACGAGTTGACATACTGGTTCGTGACCAGGGCATATTCGGGCGCATACTTCAAAAGCCCCGCGATGTAGCATTTGCCGACGGACGAAAGGCCCCAGCCCTGCGGGTCGTCGGCGTCGAAGAAGGCGTTGCCGTCGCCGTCGAACAGCGACTGATGCACGTGCATGGCGCTGCCGGGGTGGTCTTCGAGGGGCTTGGGCATGAACGACGCGTGCATGCCGTGAGCCGAAGCCGCCTCCTTCACCACGTGGCGCGCCGTCACCACGGCATCGGCCGCGGCCAAGGCGTCGCAGTAGCGCAGGTCGATTTCCTGCTGCGCGGGCGACGATTCGTGATGGGAGTATTCCACCGACACGCCCATCTGCTCAAGGGTGAGCACCGTGTCGCGGCGCAGGTCGGCCGCATCGTCGAGCGGGGCCAGGTCGAAATAGCCGCCGCGATCGATCGGGTCGGGCGACGTGGCGCTCTTGAAACAGAAGTATTCGACGGCGGTTCCCACGTTCACCGAATAGCCCATCGAAGCCGCCTTCTTCAGCATCTCCATCAGGATATGGCGCGAATCGGCGGGCGCGGGCGTGCCTTCGGGGGTGCGCAGGTCGCAGAACATGCGCGCGACGCCGTTGTTGCGCGGGCGCCAAGGCAGCGTCTGGAACGTCGACGCATCGGGGTGCGCCAGCATGTCGCTCTCGTTCAAGGAAGCGAGGCCCGCGATCGAGGACCCATCGAAGCCGATGCCCTCCTCGAATGCGGTGTCGATGTCCGAAGGCGTGATCGCGATGTTTTTCAGATTCCCGAATACGTCGACGAACCAGAGGCGCAAAAACCTGATATCGCGCTCCTCTATCTGTTTGACGACATACTGCTTGGTATCGATCATGGAGGCATCCTTTCGTATCGAAACACGCACGCATGCGCGGGAACGACAACGGCCGGCCCTCATGCGGACCGGCCGGAAACGCGTCGAAGAGCGTCGCGAAGGCCGGAAGCGTCCTACGAGACGCCGAGCCTTTGCGCCATGACGCGGTTGGCTTCGACTTCCGCCGCGTCGTCGAGGGGCGCAAGCTCGCAGGATTCGCCCCTGCGCTCGAGCGCCCGCGCCAGAAGATAATCGGCCACCTGGGGATTCTTCGGCAGAAGAGGGCCGTGCAGATAAGTTCCGATAAGGTTTCCCTGGTGCACGCCTTCGAAGCCGTCCTCGCCGTTGTTGCCGTGCGTGCCGCCCAGGACGCGCCCGAGCGGCTTGACGCCCGGGCCCAGCGTGGTGCGGCCGCCATGGTTTTCGAAACCGACGATAGGCATGGCGGCGATGTCGCTTTCGATCACCGCATTGCCGATCAGGCGACCCTGGCCGCGCACGGTTTCCATGTCGACGATGCCCAGACCCTCGACGGATTCCTCTCCCATGGTGTAACGGTGGCCGAGGAACTGGTAGCCGCCGCATACGGCAAGCAGAACGCCGGCGTCGGCCACGTACGAATGCAGCTCTGATTTGCGCGCGGCGATGGCGTCTTTGGCGATCATCTGCTCACGGTCGGCGCCGCCGCCGATGAACACGATATCGGCATGGGAGAAATCCATTTCGTCGCCCATACCCACCTCGGTCACCTGTACGGGAATATTGCGCCACTCGCAGCGTCGGCGCAACGCGATCACGTTGCCGCCGTCGCCGTACAGGTTCAAAAGCTCGGGGAACAGATGCACGATATTAAGAGGCTTCATGGCTACTCCCCTTCCTTGCACGCGGAACCATCGGCAGACGCCTTCTCGAGCGTTTCGAGCTCGCGACGCAGCGGCGGCAACGCGGTGTAATTGGCGATCACGTAGACTTTGCCGTCGGATTCGTCGGTGGCGGCAAGCACGTCGGCGGCGGTTTCGACGATCGCCGAATCGATGCCGGCATATTTCAAGCGCACCTGCATATCGTTGGCGCGCGATCCGCCGACGAACGCCTTGAGGCCCTCGATCTGCGACCAACGCTCGAAATCGATATCCCAGAACCACGACACGTCGCAGCCATCCGCTTCTTCGTCGTTGACGAAAAGCGCCAGCACGCGGCCGCCCTCGTTGAGGACGATGCGGATGTTCTGGTTGAAACCCGTCGGGTTTTTGGCAAGATTCGTCATCACGCTGCGCGTTCCCGGATGAAACGTCTGCAGGCGGCCGTTCGTGGGACGATACGCCTCGATAGCGCGCTGGAAGCCTTCGAACGACACGATTTCGGACGCCTTGCTAAGCGCATAGGCGGCCAACGTGTTGTAAATCATATAGACGCCCGTCTGGCCGGTCTGCACCGTGCGGCCATCGATGTCGAAGGCGAGCGACCCGTCCAGCATACGGACGTTTTCGGCCGCGAACGCCAGGTCGGGACGGTCCCAGCCGCACGACGGGCAGCGATACGCGCCCAGCTGGCCGTAATGCACGTAGTCGTATTCGAGCGCGGATCCGCACTTCTGGCAGAAACGGCTGTCGCTGATGCGGTCGGCGTCGAGGCCCATATCGCACGCGATGCCGAAGGCCATGGAACGATTGGACACGCGATCGGCGATGGCGGCGCACAGCGGATCGTCTCCGTTATAGAGAAACACCGTATCGGGGGAACCCTCGAGCGCCGCGGCGATCGCGCCTTGCACGTGCTCTATTTCGCCCACGCGGTCGAGCTGGTCGCGGAACAGGTTGAGCTTCACGCGCGGCACCACATAGCGGGTATACATCTCATCGCATTCGAAGCACGAGACCGGCGTTTCGGAAGAGGAGCCCTCGGGCTTCACCAGAAACGCGGTGACCACGCCCGATTCAAGGTTATTGCCGTCACGGTTGCAATACAGGGGGCGACCCGAGGTTGCCAGGCAGTCGGCCGCGAGGTTCGTGGTGGTGGTTTTACCGTTCGTACCCGTGATCACTGCGATATTCTGCGCCGATGCGGAAAGGTCCGCCAGCACGGCGGGAGCCGCTTTCATGGCTATGACGCCCGGCAGATTGCCTGCCGAACGGTGCATGAACGTCTCGCCCGCCCAACGGGCGCTCTTGCCGAGGAATGCGGCAAACGAAGAACGGAATCCCATGGTTCCTCCTGCGGATATCTTTGCAAACTTCGCCATCATACGCGAAAAAACCCCGCGCCGTCGGGCTAGCGGGGTTTTCCGGAAATGCTCTAAACGGGCGTTAAGCGGCACCGCCCATGGCCATGATCGCCACGGTGGGAATGCCAAGTGCCAGCACCAAGATCACGCACACCACCACGGTGAAGATCTTCCTGGTGCGCACCGCGTTCTCGCGACGCCTCTTCTCGGCCTCTTCGCGCCTGCGCGCCGCTTCGACCTGCGCCGCGCGCTGTTTCGCCGTCATTTTCTGCGCCATGCTAATCTCTCAGCTTTCCACGAATATGAATGCCGCGGTGTGCCACCTCGGCGGGATCGACATTGATGTTCCAGTTGCTGCCGCGCTCGTAGCGCACGACGCCCTCGACCATGGTGAACACCACGTCGGCCGCAGCGGCGCCGGTAACGACCGCCGTGACGGGATCGACCAGGGGCGTCTGACGCGAACCGGAAAGATCGACCGCGATCACGTCGGCTCGCTTGCCCGGCTCGAGGCTGCCCACCTCGTCGTCGATGCGCAGAGCGCGGGCGCCGCCGATCGTAGCGAGCTCGAGCATGGTCTGCGCCGTCAGGAAGTCGGAACGATCGACTGCACGGTGAATCAGCGTAGCCAGACGCATCTCCGTGAACATATCGGAGGTGTCCGTCGCGGCAGGCGAATCGGTGCCGAGACCAACGCGAATGCCGGCCTGCAGGAAGCTCTGCAGAGGAGCCAGGCCCATGCCCAGCTGCGCATTGCAGCGCGTGCACACGGCGATGGCCACGTCGTATTCCTTCAGCTTGGCGATGTCGGCCTCGTCCACATGGACGCAATGCACGGCAAGCACGTTGTCTGCATGGAAAGCGCCCCAGTTCAACGCATAGTTGACCGGGGTAACGCCCGTAGGAAGCCACATAGGACGGTCGGTCAGGCTGTCGTTGCCCGCATCGATTCCGCGCACCGAAAGCGGCGTAGAGCCGTTTTTGATGTACTGGTACTCCTCGTAGCTGCCGGCCATATGCATGGCGACCGGAATGCCCAGCTTGTCGGCGACCTCGTTCACGCGCGCGAACACCGTGGGATGGCAGGCATGCAGCGCCTTCGGAGCGATGCCGATGCGCGTGATGGCGGGATCGGAATCGGCCGCCCATTCCTGCACGTCCTTCACGGCCGCTTCGATCGCGGAGTCGACCTTCGCCTTTTCGGGAACGCCGACGCTGCGGTAGATCACGGAACGCAAGCCCAGATCGCGCGTCGCTTCGCGCGAAGCGCCCGTGTTCGTGAAGTCCGCCACCGTGGTGACGCCGCCCGAAAGCATTTCCATGCCGCCGAGAAGCGCCGAATCGTAGCGGTCGTCGCGCGTCATCATATCGGCCTTGGCATGCTCGTGAGCGAGCCATTCCGCGTACGGAACGTCATGGACGACGCCGCGCAGCACCGTGTATTCAAGATGCGTGTGGCAATCGATGAAACCCGGCATGATGGCGGCACGGCCGAAATCGCGCACCTCCTCTTCGGGATAGCGCGCTTTCATACGTTGGGCACCGCCTATTTCAACGATGCGCCCGTCGCGCACCAAGACCGCGCCATCATCGATCGGCGGTTGCGTGACGGGGATGATATGTTCTGCACACAAAAGCATGCGGACATAATAGCGCATCGGCTTTGGGCTATACTGGCAAGTCGCACAAAAAAGGGCGACGGCGCACGTTTGCCGCCGAAAACACAGATTCGAAAACCGTCCACCGTTTGCAAAGGCACCACCATGACTCAAAGCGCTCCTTCGACCGATACCGAACCCAAGACCTCCGGCGAGTATTTGCGCGCTTCGGCACGGGCGTCGGCCGAGAAATCGAGCGATGCGCAAGACATCCACGCCGGCCACACCGTGATCGATACGGCCACCGGCAGCGAAGCCGACGCCGTGGTATCCGAGCAGCGCGTGCAAAAGATCTTCGGCGCCATCGCCAAGAAATACGACCGCTTCAACGCCGTTTCGAGCTTCGGTCTGTACAAGCGCTGGCTGCGCGCCACCGTGGCGGCCGCCGGCCTGACGCCGCAATCCGACCTGCTCGACCTTGCGGGCGGCACGGGAGACGTCAGCTACACGGCCGCCAAGATCGATCCGCCGGCGCACATCCAGCTGACCGATTTCGTCCCCGAGATGCTCGACGTGGCGCGCGACCGCGCACGCCAGGGCGCCACCTGCGGCGTTCCTACCGACTTCGAAGTCGTCGACGCGCAGAACATCCCCTATGCCGACAATTCCTACGACGCGGTTACCATGGCCTACGGCATCCGCAACATCCCCGACCGCGAACAGGCGCTCGCCGAAACCTACCGCGTGCTGAAGCCGGGCGGCACCTTCGCTTGCCTCGAGTTCTCCACGCCGCCGAACGCCTTGTGGCGCGGCCTGTACCACATCTACCTCAAGCTCATGATCCCCTTCTGGGGCAAGGTGTTCACGGGCCAGACGAAAGGCTTCGTGTACCTGGCCGATTCGATCCGCGCCTTCCCCGACCAGGAAGCGTATGCGGCCATGCTGCGCGATGCGGGATTCAAAGACGTTGCTTGGAAAAACTATGCGGGCGGCATCGTCGCCGTCCACACGGGCCGTAAATAACGCCGACCGCCGAACGGCATCGAATGCGAAAAGGGGGCGCCTGCCGTATCGAGCGGCAGGCGCCCCCTTCGTCTATACGCGCTTTTGCGCGAGGACATGCGACCCTTATGCGGCCGTCACCTCGAAGCCTTCGGCGTCGAGCTCGGGCGCGCCTTCGGCACGGCGGCGTTCCACCAGCTTGCGCGCAGCGGGGATGGACGCCAGAAGCGCCGCACCCATCAGCACCGACGCGATGCCCATCATGATCCACACGGGAATGAACGACAGATACGCGTCGAACAGCAGACCCGATGCCACCGATCCGATGGCCGCGCCGAACAGCTCGAAGGCCGTCACGATGCCGGTCACCGTGCCGAAATCCTTCTTGCCGTACTGTTTGGCGACCACGACGGGCGGCGCCACCGTTCCCATGCACGTGGCGAACGCGAAGAACACGCATGCCGCGATGGGACCCCAATCGGTGGCGGCGAAGCACAGTGCCACGGCGGCGGCCGTAGATGCGATGGTGCCGAGCGTCGTGCCGACCTTCAAGCCGAAGCGGTCGTAGATCGCGCCGAGCGACACCTTGGCCACGATAACGAGGCCAAGGTAGAACGACCACACGGCCCCCGCCCACATGACGGAGTGGCCGCCCGTGACCACCTCGACGCCGTCCACCGTGACCGACGTCATGTTGGCCACCGCATTGGTGATGAATGCGCCGTTGGCGATGCCCATCATGACGAAGCCGAACACGAGCGCCCAAAAGCCGGCGTTCTTGCGCAGCACGGCCCAGCCCACCGAAACGGTGACGGGAGCGTCGGGCGAACGGTCGGCCTTGGCCTCTTCGACCAGGCCCGCGCCATAGGGCGCAAGACCCTTATCGCTCGGACGCGTCGCGAAGGCCGCCAGCGTGACGGGCAGCGCCGCCGCCAAGCAGATGGCTGCGAGCACCACGAACGCCATACGCCACCCGTACGAAGCGATGACCGCGCTCGTGATGGGAGACAAAATCACGCCGCCCACGCCCGAACCCGAAAGGGCGATCGAAACCGCCAAACCGCGCTTAAGCGTGAACCAGTTCGAGATGATCACCGACACGAGCAGGCGCGTGCCCGCAACCACCACCATGCCGGCGATGATGCACAGCACGTAAAGCTGCCACACTTCCTGAATCATGGACAGGCCCACAAGGGCCACGGCGCTCGTCACGATGGTGAAGGCGCCCAGGGCGCGCGCCGGATACCGGTCGGTCAGGCGCCCGATGACGAGCGACGCGAACACCGCGACCACCGTGCACAGCGACACGCCGGTATTGAACTGCCCCACCGTGATTCCCAGGTCGCGCACGATATGGGTCTGGAACAGCGGGATACAGTTCACGAACGCCGTATAGCAGGTCGCCATGATCAGCAGGCCGCCGACGACCACCCACCAGCCGAAGAAGAAGCCTTCCTTGCGCACGGGCGCCGTATCGGCTTTCGCCGCGGGCGTTTCGTTGCGATTGTCAGCCATGAGGCCTCACTTTCCCAGCATGTCCAGATGGCGAATGAATTCGATGTAGAAACCGACGCCGCGCTTGTATGCGTCAACGTCGAGGTTCTCGTCCTGACCGTGAATGCGCATGCGCTGGTCGCCGCGGAACAGGATGCCGGCGAAGCGATACGTGCGCGGGCACACGCGAGCGAAGTGGCGGGCGTCGCTGCAGCTGGTCTGCACGTAGGGGGCGATGCCGGCCTCGGGATAGACGCTATGCACGATGCGGCGCAGGTAGTCGAAAGCGGGGTCGCCTTCGAAGGGCGAGACGGGCGAAGGCTCGCACACCTCGTCCAGCTCGTAGGCGGTCTGGTCGTCGAAGCGCTCCTTGATGCGGTCGAGCGCGATGGCGACCGATTCGCTCGGGTCGATGCGCACGTTCACCGTGCCCTTCGCCTTCTTGGGAATGACGTTATGGGCGCGCGAGCCCTCGAGCTGCGTGAGCGCGTAGGTGGTGCGCACCATGGCGGCCGTCTCGGAGCTTCCCTTCATGATCTTCACCACGAGCGGGCGGAACAGCCACAGATTGCCGAACACCAGGCGCAGGCCGAAGCCGCCGCGGGCGGCGAGCTCCTTGAGCATCGCGGCCACGGGTTCGCTCAGCGCGGCGCGGGGCGGGTTTTTCTGCAGGTCGTCGAGGCCGGAGACAAGCTTTGCCGTGGCGTCGCCCAACGAAGGCGTGGAGGCGTGGCCGCCCGATGCCGACGTTTCGATATAGGCGTCGAAGATGCCCTTCTCGGCCACTCCGATTGCGGCGAATTCGCCCTGAACGCCCAGCGGCGGATTGTCGATGACCGCACCGCCCTCGTCGAGCACCATGTAGGGAACGCGGCCGATTTCCTTGAGATGCTCCACCATGTGCGGAGCGGTATCGCCGCCGTCCTCTTCGGTATTCGACGAGAAGAAGTACACGTCGCGCGGCGGCACGTAGCCCTCGCCGATCAGCATGTCGGCGGCCTCCATGAGCGCCGCCCAGATGCATTTGGTGTCGACCGAACCGCGGGCGTAGATCTTGCCGTCCTCGATATCGGCCGCGAACGGATCATGCGTCCAGCCCGCAGGGTCGGCCTCGACCACGTCGTGGTGTGCCATGAGGACGATGGGCGCGAGCTCGCGGTTTTCGCCCTTCCACAGAAGCGAGATACCGTAGGTGTCGATCATCTCGAGCTCGCAGGCCTCGAAGACGCGCGGATGCAGACCGCGCAGCTTCGGTACGAATTCGTCGAACGCCGTATGATCGGCATCGGGGTCGGCCGCGGCCCAGACCGTCTTGCTGCGCAGGATCTCGCGGAAACGCTCCACCGCCTCGTCGGATCCCATGGCGTCGCTTTGCGGCAACGGATCGCTCACCGGCGTCGGCTTCAGCCTCACGGCGTTCACCGTAAGCACAATGGCCAGCACAACGATCAGGGCCGCCACCACGGCAAACACGAGCATGCCCCATCCCCTCCTTCCGACGCCGGCGAACGGCCATCCTTCGGCACGGTTCGATTTCGACGTCTCGTTTTTCGGTGTACGGACGGCGATTATAGCGTGATGAGCCGAGGGAGCGACGAACGGTCGATTCGGCCCGTTAACGGCGCTTTCCGAGCGCACGCCCTTCCGTATGCGGGAGAAATCGGCAGGATTCGCGGCGCCTCCGCCTTGCTCGCGACAAGCAAAAAGACCCGATCGATGCGGGCCTTTTCCAGGAGGGGCGCTTCGCGGGCCATGTGCGCCCGCGAAGCGTCATGTCAGGATGAAATCATCCTTGAAGAATTCGACCGGCCGATCGCCCTATGGGGAAGAGGGAGGAGACGCATGCGCGCCTTAAGGCGAAAGGCCGGCGAATCGCTCGGAATATCGCTGTTGCGAAAGCTACGCCTTCACGTCCTCATAGACGCCGGCGAGCTGTTCGCCGAGGCATTTGCCTT
>USLD01000035.1 GCA_900555495.1 uncultured Slackia sp.
CATGTTATGCCACACCGGGCCGGCCCGCGTGTTCGATTCGGAAGAGGCGGCCTGCGCAGCCATCAACGGCGGCGCGATCGTCCCGGGAGATGTGGTGGTCATCCGCTACGAGGGGCCGGCCGGAGGCCCGGGCATGCGCGAGATGCTCACGCCCACCAGCGCCATCTGCGGCATGGGTCTGGCGAAGTCGGTCGCACTGATCACCGACGGCCGTTTCAGCGGCGCGACGAAGGGCCCCGCCATCGGGCATGTGAGCCCCGAAGCGGCCGCAGGCGGACCGATCGCCCTCGTGCAAGAGGGCGACGTCATCGCTATCGATATCGAGGCGGGAACCCTCGATTTGAAGGTAGAAGAAGAGGAACTCGCACGCCGTCGCGCCGCCTGGCAGCCGCCGGCGCCGAAGTACACGACCGGCGTGCTTTCCCGCTATGCAAAACTCGTGACGAGCGCAGACAAGGGGGCGTATCTGGCATGATCGACAACCGAGACACGCAGCTTGCCCGCAAAGAGCGCGCCGTGGAGGGGAAACCCTTCGGCCCGGGCAGCGCAACGGAGAAGCAAGGCAAAACCATGACGGGCGCGCAAGCCGTCATCGCATCGCTTGAGGCCGAAGGCGTCGACACCATCTTCGGCTACCCGGGCGGACAGGCGATCAAGATCTACGACGCACTGTACGATTCCAAGAAGATCCGCCACGTGCTGGCGCGCCACGAGCAGGGAGCCACCCATATGGCCGACGGCTATGCGCGCGCCACGGGCAAAGTCGGCGTCGTGCTGGTGACCAGCGGTCCCGGCGCCACGAACACGGTCACGGGCATCGCCACCGCCTGCATGGACAGCGTTCCCATGGTGATCATCACGGGCCAGGTGACCCGCGGCGTGATCGGCACCGACGCGTTTCAGGAATCCGACATCGTGGGCATCACCATGCCCGTGGTCAAGCACAGCTTCCTGCTGCAGTCCACCGACGACCTCACCCGCACCTTCCGCGAGGCCTTCTACATCGCATCCACCGGACGCCCGGGTCCCGTGCTCATCGACATCCCGAGCGATCTGGCCAGCGCCGAAATGGTGTTCGAATACCCCGACAGCGTGAACCTGCCCAGCTATCGCCCCACCTATCGCGGCAACGTCAAGCAGGTCAAGCAGGCCGTCTCGCTCATCGAGCAGTCGAAGCGCCCGCTGCTGTACGTGGGCGGCGGCGTCGTTGCATCGCACGCCTGCGCCGAACTGGCGCAGCTTGCACGGTCCATGCGGATTCCCGTGGTCACCACGCTCATGGCGAAAGGCGCCTTCCCCGCCGACGACGAGCTCAACCTGGGCCCCGTGGGCATGCACGGCTCCAAGTACGCCAATATGGCCATGACCGAATGCGACCTGCTCATCTGCGTTGGCGCACGCTTCTCCGACCGCGTGACCGGCAAGCTGTCCGAGTTCGCTCCGCATGCCACGGTCATCCATATCGACATCGACCCGGCCGAAATCGGCAAGATCCGCGACCCGAAGGTTCCGATCGTCGGCGACGCGCAGGGCATCCTGGCCGGCATGAATGCGTTGATCGAGAAGACGCAGCTGGCCCCCGTCGGCACGGAATGGTTCGCCCAGTGCGACGAATGGCGCCGACGTTGGCCGTTCTACCATGACGATTTCGAAGACTTCCCGGGCCAGATCATCCCCGAAATCGTGCTCGACACCCTTTCGGAGAAACTCGACCCCGACAACTCCATCGTCACCACCGAAGTCGGCCAGCACCAGATGTGGGCTCACCAGCACATCAAACGCAACCACCCGCGCTCGTTCCTTTCGAGCGGCGGCCTGGGCACGATGGGCTTCGGCTTCCCCGCGGCGGTAGGCGCGCAGATCGCCTGCCCCGACGCGCAGGTCGTTTGCGTCGCAGGCGACGGCAGCTTCCAGATGAACAGCCAGGAAATGGCCACGGCCGCCATCAACGGCGCTCCCGTGAAGGTGCTCATCCTGGACAACCGCGCGCTGGGCATGGTGCATCAGTGGCAGAAGCTCTTCTACCACGAGCGCTACTCCTCCACGCTGCTCGACGCGAACCCCGATTTCGTGAAACTGGCCGACGCCTACGGCTGGCAGGCCGAACGCGTCGAAGACCCCGCCGAAGTGGACGCCGCGATCGACCGTATGCTCGCAAGCGACGGCCCCTACCTGCTCGACGTGGCCATTTCAGCCGAGCAGAACGTCTACCCCATGGTCGCTCCGGGCGCCGCGCTCGACGACATCATCGGCGCGATCGACCTGACCGTCGGCGGCGTGCGCGTGACCCAGAAGGGCGCAGACGCCGAAAACGCCGATTCCGATGCCGAAGGAGGCGAAGAGTAATGAAGCATATCCTCTCCGTCTTGGTGGAAAACAAGCCGGGCGTGCTCTCGCGCGTCACCGGGCTCATTTCTCGACGCGGCTTCAACATCGAGTCGCTCACCGTGGCGCCGACCGAAGACGTCACCATGTCGCGCATGACCATCATCGTCAACGCGGATGAAATGGGCTTCGAGCAGATCACCAAGCAGCTCCACAAGCTGGTGAGCGTCTACAAGATCAGCGACCTCACCGACGAAGATGCGCTCGAACGCGAGCTCGCGCTGTTCAAGGTATGCGCGCCCGCCGAAAAGCGCCACGAGGTGATCGAGGTCGCGAACCTGTTCCGCGCCAAGATCGTCGATGTCGGCAAGACCACGCTGACGATCGAAGCCACCGGCGACGAAGACAAATTGGGCGCGCTCGAGGACCTGTTCCGCGCCTACGGCATCAAACAGCTCACGCGCACCGGCAAGATCGCCATGTCGCGCGGGGCATAAGCGCACGATACGCGGCAAGAAAACCGCATCGTCGCGAAACAATGAAGACCTTTGACGCTCGACCAGGCGCCGAAGATAGAAGAGAAGGAGATTTCACGATGGCCGTCACTATCTATTACGAGCAGGATTGCGATTCCTCGATAATCCAGAACACCAAAGTCGCCGTCATCGGCTACGGCTCCCAGGGCCATGCCCACGCGTTGAACCTCATGGATTCAGGCGTCGACGTGCGCGTCGGCCTGCGCGAAGGCTCGTCTTCGTGGGCCAAGGCCGAAGAAGCGGGCCTCAAGGTCACCACGATGGATGAGGCCGCCGAGGAGGCAGACCTCATCATGATGCTCGTTCCCGACGAGCTGCAGCCCAAGATCTACAAGGAGCATATCGAGGCCCATCTGAAGCCCGGCAACACGCTCGCCTTCGCTCACGGCTTCAATATCCACTACGGCTATATCGTCGCCCCCGAAGACGTCAACGTGATCATGTGCGCGCCGAAGGGCCCCGGCCACATCGTGCGTCGCCAGTACACCGAAGGCTCCGGCGTTCCCTGCCTGGCCTGCGTCGCCCAGGATGCGACCGGCAACGCATGGGATCTGGCCCTGTCCTACGCCTGGGGCGTGGGCGGCGCCCGCTCCGGCATCATCAAGGCGACCTTCAAGGAAGAGACCGAAGAGGACCTGTTCGGCGAGCAGGCCGTGCTCTGCGGCGGCCTGGTCGAGCTGGTGAAGGCCGGCTTCGAGACCCTGACCGAGGCGGGCTATCCGCCCGAGCTGGCCTACTTCGAGTGCTACCACGAGATGAAGATGATCGTCGACCTCATGTACGAGAGCGGCATCCACTTCATGAACTACTCCATCTCCAACACCGCCGAGTACGGCGAGTACTACGCCGGCCCCAAGGTCATCAACGAGCAGAGCCGCGAGGCCATGAAGCTCATCCTGGAGCGCATCCAGAACGGCGAGTTCGCCCGCGAGTTCGTCGCCGACTGCGAGAACGACCACAAGTGGCTGCTCGAGCAGCGCGAGGCCATCAACACGCACGAAATCGAGCAGACGGGCGAGAAGATCCGCTCCATGTTCAGCTGGATCAAGAAGGACTAACGCTTCGATACGCCGCGCAAACCAGATGAACGAAAAGGACGCCTTGGCGTCCTTTTCGCGTTTCAGGAGACGGAACGCCGATGGCGAAAGCTCAGAATAGGCTCATCTGGCCATCGGCAAGGGCGCTGGAGCGCGGCTCGGACTGCTGCTCGAAACGCGATTCCAAAACGATGGCTCCTCGGTCGGCCAGCGATGCGAATCCGTCGCCGAGCCAGCGCCATGCCTCGTGCCATGAAAGCACGAGCGGCATGCGGTCGTGAACGGGAACGACGCTTGCATTGGGCTGCGTGGTGACCACCGAAAAGCACCCGTCCTGCTGCACGCCCGCCAGCAGCACCGGGGCGTCATCGGGCATGCCGAACGAATACAGGCTGCGACGACGTTTTTTCGCAACGCCGTCCGAAGCATCGGGCTGATTCTGCGTTTCGAAAAAGCGCGCGGCCGGCACGATGCAGCGACCCTGCGCTATGGCGCGGCTCCACATACCTCCCTCGGATGACAACGCCGTCTCGATCCGCGTGTTGAATACAGGACGCTTCGCCCAAGGCGCCGTGAACCCCCAGGTCGCTTCGACCGCTTCGACGCCGCCCGACGCGGTCGGCACGATAATGCCGACGCAAGAGCCAGGAAACGCATCGACGCGAGGCGCGCGCACCGGCCAATCGGGTTCCCAAACCGGGGCCGTGCCGTAGGAAAGAGCCCGAACGACATCCTGCGTCTCGTCGTGCGTCAGCATGGTGAACCGATGGCACACGGCCCCTCCTTCCCCGCGGCGGTTCGATCGCCGCTTACGCTTTGCGTCATTACATATGCATAAATACGTAAATAGTAAGAAAATTATTCAATAAATATGCACCGATGAAGGCATTCTTGTATTTTAATGCCCCTACGTGCCGGTTTTTCGCTGATTTGGCACGACTCGCATGGGCAAAGGACGAATCAATCGTCGCCCACCTGGGAAAACGAGAGGCATCGCACGCTCCCGCCCGCATTTCGGCCATGCATATCGCCGAATTCGTGCCAAAGCCTCGAAAAAATGACCCCGACCACTCTGAAAAAACGAAAAAGGCCGCCGCCCGAAGGCGACGACCTGACATTTCGTGGAGCCGATGAGCGGACTCGAACCGCTGACCTACGCATTACGAGTGCGTTGCTCTACCAACTGAGCCACATCGGCACACTGCATTTTTTAATGCGAGTGAGAATTATAGCGGGTCATTGCCGTTTCGTCTAGAGAAACTCTCATTCATAAAGAAATCGAAGCTCCGAAACAATGCATGACGGGACTGGCTGGGCCACCAGGACTCGAACCTAGACTAAAGGCACCAAAAACCCTTGTGCTGCCATTACACCATGGCCCAATGCGCCGCTACAAAAAAGGCGGGCAATGCCCGACCTTCCGTAAATCATGCATGGTGGGCCGTGAGGGAGTCGAACCCGCGGCCTTGGGATTAAAAGTCCCCTGCTCTACCAGCTGAGCTAACGGCCCACTTCATGATATGCGCGATTGCGCAAGTAAGTATTTTACCTGCGAGCAGCACTGCGGTCAATGAAATTCTGAAAAAGTATTCGTACATAAAGAAAGGCGCCGAAGCGCCTTGGAAAATCGATGGTGCCCGAGGCGAGATTCGAACTCGCACGTCTTTCAACAACGGTTTTTGAGACCGCCACGTCTGCCATTCCGTCACTCGGGCGCAGAGGTGCATTATAAACGAACGGAACCGTCCTGCCAAGAATTCATTTGAAACGCGTCAAGCCGACAATCGTCTTCGCTTTCTCGCGGCAGAATAATCCGTACGAAGCACATTCGCCATTCAGAGCCGCTGCATGCCGATTACGGGAGCAATCGGCATGCAGACACATTCGATATGCGCAGCCGAGCACCGACGCGCAACCCGCCCGCTACGATGCGCGCGCCGCCCTGGCATCCAGTACCGCACGTGCCACGCGTAAAACCGCATACGCAACGAACAATACCGAATACAGGAAAACGCTTCCTTTGGCCGCAATACCGCCCGCAAGGGCACTCGGAAGAAGCATCGCAAGCACGTGAACGTAGATAAGACCGTAAAACACATAGGCGAGCTTCTGCAGCTTCGTCCACACCGCCGCATTCATCCTGCTTTTCATCCGCGCAAGCGAGGTGATGCCGAGGGGGATTAGCAGGGCGAAAAGAAGCACTGCGGCAAGAAGCCCCACCGCAATAAAGGGGTTCGCCAACGCCGACCCAAGCACGCGTGGCACATACGACATTGCGTACGCGGCCATGTGGGCGCAAACCAGAATGCATGCCATCACCGAAAACTCAGCACGCACGGATCCCAGCAAAAGACGAGGTTTCGACCCGCGCGGAAGCACGCCGATGAACATAACGACAAAAAACATCGCCATGGGAAGCGTTCCTTTCTGCATGAGAAGGAACACGCCCCCTTCGAGCCATGCAGGCAACATGCCCGCCACGCCCACCAGGTACAAAACGACGAGCGCAAGCGATGCCGCATAATAGAAAGGCGCGTAACGCCTGATGCTCGACCTGAACAAGACCGCGATCGCAATGACCGCAACGCACGAAATCAAAAGGGGCATCGCCGCATCACTCCCCCGCCTGGACAACGCGCTTGAGTTCGTCGAGATAACGAACCCCGACTCCCGCCAAAAAACGATACGGCTCGATCAGGCTATTCTCGGCCGTCTGCTCCATGAACGCAGGCATCCAGACCAGTGCATGGTCCGAGGCAAACGATACGATGTGCTCTCGCCATACTTCACGCTCCGCCTCATCGCCAATACGAATCGCCTCGCCTTCGCGCGCATGCAAATACGCCAAAAACTGAAGCTCGCGAAAAATGCTGTCTCCCGGCTCGCGATGCTCGTCCACCGCAGCAACGCCTGCTTCGTGCATGCATTGCTCCACAGCAAGCGCCGTCGGCGACCGAAACAGGCTCGGAACGCCCTGCACACCGGATTCCCGATGCCGAAAGCAGCTCTCGTACGGCCACACGGGAACATCGATCCCGGGAGCAAGAAACAGCCTGCTGTATTCGCGACGCATGTTTGCCTCGCAGGCATCGTCGCCGCGAAACGCCCTATCGCACGCCGCCGCAAACGCCTCGTCGTCGGCGGAAAGCACACCGCGGGCATCCGTCATGCTTGCGCGCCAATCATCGAGAAACGACCCATCGCCCAGCGCCGCGACAAGCTCGGCACCGGGAAACTCGAAGGCGGCCGCACTCAACGTTGCCAGATCGGACAGGCCTACGGCCCGATGCAATGCCCTATCGTCGCATTCTTCCATCAAAACCTCCTGACCGCCCACCGAAAATTGCAGGGCCCGAAAACGGGCCCTGCAATCGGAGGGAAAGCTATCGATTACTCAAGATAGAACACGTTCGGAGCGGTTCCCGCGTCCTCGCGCAATTTGCGATATTTCCTGCCCTCGATGGCCTTGCTCACATCGGATTCGGGATCGTCGAGGTCGCCCCAGAAACGAGCGCCCGCCAGGCACAGCTGCATGCAGGCGGGAACCTCGCCTCGGTCGATCAGGTTATGACAGAAAGTGCATTTCTCCACGGTGCCCTTCTGATGAACGGGCGCATCGGCCTCGCCCACCACGACATCGAGGTAATACTCGGGATCGCCCTCGTTCATCATGCGCACATTGTCATACGGACATGCCATGATGCATGCGCGGCAGCCGATGCACAGCGAGCTGTCGACCCACACGATGCCGTCTTCGCGCTTCTGCGTAGCGCCCGTCGGGCACACCGGCAGGCAAGCAGGCTCGTCGCAATGCTGGCACTGCACGGGCAGAAACGAAAGAACGCAATTCGGGAAAACGCCGCCCGCATTGTCGTTGGCGATGGCCCCATGGGCGACGGCGGTTCCGAAGGTGTCGGGATCGGTGTCGGATTTCGTGTATACCGTGTTATAGGTGATGTTCTTCGGCAGGTTGTTGGCGATCTTGCATGCCGTGGCGCACGCCTGGCATCCGACGCATCGGTTCAGGTCGATAGCCATTCCGTATCGAGTCATAGTACCCTCCTACCTTACAGCTTTTCGACGGCGACGGCCTGGTCGAAATAGCACTGATTGCGGCTTACCTGGTTGTAGTCGTTGAACGAAATCGTCGCGAAGTCGCCGTCGATATGCTCACGCGTCAAGAAGCTGCGCGGGCAGTTGATCGTCTTAGGCGCCTGGCCTGCGTTGATGACGGCCAGAAGCGTAACCGAGCCGCGATCGTTATACAGGCGCACCGTATCGCCCTCGACTATGCCAAGCTCGGCCGCGTCGTCGGGATTGAATCGAGCGATCGGCTGCTTCTCGAACTCCTTCATGTATCCGACATCCCACCACTGGGTATGATTGCGCGTGCGCATATGCTCGCCAAGAACCGTGAAGGGATATTTCTCGCGAATCGGAGCATCGAGATTGGCCTCGCGCGCGGGCTCCCAATACAGCATCAGATGCTCTTTGCTTTCGTCGATTTCCTGTCCCAGGTTGTAGTCGGGGACGATCTTCTCCTGCCAAAAACGGGCACGACCCGTCTGGAACGGGAATTTCCCGCCCTCGAACGCGATAAGGGGAAGATGGTTGTTGCGAGCGACCTTCGTCTCCTGCAGGCTCTCGTACGTGACGCCCTCCCTTTTCGCCAGCGGGCTGTCAAGCCACAGGGAGATGTAGTCCTTCCCGCTGAAATCGAAGAAGTCGCCGTAGCCCATGGCCGTTCCGAGCGCCTTGTAGATCTCGAAGTCGGGCTTGCTTTCGTAAAGAGGCTCGGCGGCCTTTTCGTTGTACACGAGATACGGCATGTTATAGGAGCGAACGCGAAGGTCTTCGGTCTCGAACCAATGGCACGCCGGCAGCAGGATGTCGGCATACAGGGCCGTGTCGTTCATGGTCATTTCCTGAACAACCACAAAGTCAAGCTCGCTGAGCATCTTTTTCGTCTCACTCTGCTCGGTCTGGTTCGATACGATATTGGTGCAAGAGCAATACAGCGCCTTGAGCGGGAAAGGCTTGCCGACAAGCTCCTGGTTGTGCACGATGTCATACATCGCGGTCCAGTTGAGATTGCGGCCGGGGCCCATAGGGGGCTCGCCCTTCGTGCTCGGCTGGTTGATGCATCCCTTGACGTTCCCGACGCCGAAGCTGCCGCCGCCAGAGCCAAGTCCTGCGCCCTCTTTGGCAATGTTGCCGGTAAGAAGCATCAAGGCAAAGATGCACTCATAGGTGTAGATGCCGTTGAAGTAATGGTTCAGACCCTGGTTCATGCACGTGGTAACGGGGCCTTCCTGGCCGTACATGCGGGCGAGGCGCTTGATGTCGTCGACGGACACGCCGCTGATATCGGACGCCTTTTCGACCGTCCACTCGTTGATGCGGTCGATGAGCATGCTATAGACGGAACGCACCGCGAAGCCTTCGACCTCGGCAGGCACGCCGTCGAGCGAGGGCTTTTGCGCCTCCGTGTGCGGCACGGCCGATTGCGTGGCTTCGTCCCAAACCAGCTCGGGATCGATGACGGTGGGCTCGCCCGTCTGAGGATTGACGGGGCCTTCTTCGGGGGCAACGCCCAAATCGCTGCGGCGCAAGAACGAGTTGTCGTCTTTCACGAGGAACGGAGCATCAGTGTGAGCGCGCACGAATTCCGTATCCTGCCAGCCGTTGTCGATGATTTCACGCAGCATACCGAGCGCCAAGGCGCCGTCGGTCGCCGGATTGACGGGAACGAACCAGTCGGACTTGGAGACGTTGGTGTTATATCCGATGTCGATGCAGGTCAGCTTCGCACCGGCCTCTTTCGCATCGAGATAGAAGCGAATAGCCTGCTTGCAGGAAACCGTAGGATTGGTGCCCCACATGACCACGTGCGTGGCCTTGCACCATTCGGCAGGGTCGTTGAAGGCGGAACCGGGGCCGAACATCTTCACCATGCGGTCCTGGAATGCGATGTCTCGGTCAGGCAGAACGCTGCAAGCGCCCATGACCGCCTGGAGATGCTGG
>USLD01000036.1 GCA_900555495.1 uncultured Slackia sp.
GAACCCGATATATTGCGTGTTGCCCGCTTCGAGTTTCGGGAGGAAGATGGCGCTGGTGTGGCACTCCGAGTTGTAGAAATCCTCGCTGTCGCACGTCAGTCCCCCCAGCAGCACGCGCTGGTACTCCTTGTCCCAGTTGTTCACGGCCAGCATGATGTAGCGCTGGTTGATGCCCCACGTGTCGGGCAGGGTGGTGATGAACGACGAGTCGATCATGTACCAGTTCTCGCGGTCGTTCTGCTGCTTCTGGTTGACGATCGAGTAGAGCGCCGCGCCGCTTTCGCCCACGGTGAACGATCCGAATTCGGTGAAGATGTTGGGCTCCTCGACGCCGTTGCGCTCGCCGCGCTGCGCCAGCGCGCGCACGGCCTGCAGTTCGTCATCCGTGAACGCCAAGACGATCGAGCCGTTTTGCTTATAAGGAAATCCCAGCTCGGATGCCCACCGGGGGTACAATCGCGAACCTTCGACGTTATAACGCGCTTTCACGGTGCCGGGCTCCGGGTCGAAACCCGCGTGCACGATGCCGCTATTCGCCCTCGTCGCCCCCTCGGCCACGTCGAGGCCCGCTTCGAGCACCACGACGTCCGCCTTGAAACGAGCGCACTCGCGCGCCATACAGGCGCCCGCGACGCCCGCTCCGATGATAGCGATATCGAACCTTTCCATACGCCCTCTTTCTTCCTCCTGATATCCGCTGCGCAGGATACGCCGGGCGCGCTTTACGCATGGCGGCGTGCCGTCAAAGCGCCCGTCCGCCTGCGCGAACGGCGCGCGAACGCAAAGCGGGCGTCCCCATAAACGGGACGCCCGCGAAAAATTCTACAGCTCGATACGCTCGAAGAGCTCCTTGCCCACGCCGCAGATCGGGCAACGGAAATCGTCGGGAAGCTCGTCGACGTATTCGATATGGCCGCAGATCGTGCAGCGCCATGCCACCTTGCGCTCGGCGCCCTCCTGCGAAGCGTCGTTTTCGCCCGCAGCTTCTTCGGGCGCCTCGTAGCTCGACGCCTTCGGAGGAGTCTTGCCGCCCTTGACCTGGTGGTAGTACGCATACGTCATGGGTTCGTCGGACGAAAGCGTCTCGGCCTGCACCACTTCGCCCACGATGAGCATATGGGTTCCCAGGTCGAGCGTGCCCTTCACCTTCGCCAGAAAATGGGCCACGGTCTGCTCGGCCACGTAAGGAACGCCCGCCTCGTCGAGCTCGATCGCGGTGTCGGCGAATTTATCGGTGTCGGCGCTCGTATGGAAGCCGAAACGGCCGATCAGCTCCATCGAGGCGTTCTGCGACAAGACGGACGCTTCGAACATCCCCGACTCCAAGATGATCGCCGTGGTTGCGTTTTCCTTATTGATGGCGATGCTCACCTGCGCGGGAGCCGAAGTGACCTGGGCGAACGTATTCACCACGCACCCCGCCCTGCCCGATTCGCCCTGGGCCGTCACGATGTGGAGTCCGTACGAAAGGCTCCTGAATGCTTTCTTGTCGATGGCCATGGCTACCCCTTTCGCTGAATGCGACGCGTGCGCGTCCGCTTCCGAATCTGAAAAAGCTCTGGAAACGAGTCCGCTCTACGATGCTATTTCGACTGTTTTCATTCTAGCCAAACCGGCCCGGTGATACAGTTGCGAAGAACCATCATTAATACCCGACTGAGGAGCATCGTTTATGACCGATGAAAACCGCCGTCGTCCGAACGCACCCGCCACCGACGGATTCGACGAAGAGGCGCGCGCACGGGCCCGCGAGCACCTGCGTCAGCGCCAGCAAGCCGAGGGCCACCACAGCGGTCCCGCCCATGCGGCGCGCCACGAAAACAAGAGCGACGCGCGCCCGCAGGTCCGACGCGCGCAGCAAGCCGCATCCGGCATGGCGTCGCGCGCGGCAGCGGGTGCCCGCTATACGGCCGACATGGCGTCTTCCCTCCCCAAAAGCGCGCTCGTCATCGCCGCGGCGGTCGTGATCGCGATCGCTGGATTCGCCGTCTTCCAGTGCACGCGCCCCGCCGACGAGCCAGCGGCCGAGCCCGTGCCCGTGGTTTCCGACGCCGAAAAAAACGACACGGAACAAGCACCCGCGGAGCCCGAATCCGTGGAATTCGAGCCGACCCCCTCGGCGCTCGACGGCGTGCCTGCGGAAAGCGGCCTTCAGACGTTCGCCCTTGCCGGCGACGATGCTCCCGTCATCTCCGACGACCAAAGCACGGCGATAATGAAGGCCGTGGACGCTGCTGAAGAGCACGGCGACGTCAGCATGGTGTTCTACAGCCTGGAAACCGGCAAGGGCATCAGCTACGACGCCGACACGACCGTCTACGGCGCCAGCTCGTTCAAGGCCCCGTATGCGCTGTACGTGTGCCAGACGCAGGTCGACACCGGCAAAATCGAGCTCGACGACTCCTGCCAGGGAACGGACGCCTACGATCCCAACAGCTACTACAACGGCGGCTCCTACCCGCTGTCCGACCTGATCGCAGACGCTATCGTCTACTCCGACAACAACGCGTTCGGCTCGCTGCGCGACGCGTTCGACTCCGAAGGCTACGACGAATGGGTCGATGCGCTCGGCCTCGACAACGTGCACTACCGCGCCGATTCGTGGTACCCGTGGTACAGCGCGCGCACGTCCGCCAAGCTGTGGACCGAGATGTATTCCTACCTGCAAACGCCGAGCGAGGCGGCGCAGCTGCTCAACGAGCTCACCAGCCAAACAGAGGTCTCCTTCATCCGCGAGGCGCTGCGCGCGACCGGCGCGTCCGTGCAGGACAAGGCCGGTTGGTGCGCCGATTCCGACCCGCTGTGGAACGGCGTGTGCGACGCAGGCATCGTCTCGCTCGACGGCAAGACCTACATCCTTTCCGTCATGACGGGCATGCCCGATGGAGACACGAGCTACGCGCTCTACGAAGACATCGCCGCCGCCGTCTTCGACACGCGCGACACGCTCGCGTAAAGCTTCGCGCAACACGAATGGCCGACGGGCGCTTACGGCAAAGCGCCCGTCTTCGTATAATGATCGGGCCGCACGGATCGACCGTGCGGCCCGCATTGTTTCCATCGCCCGAAAAGAAGCGCTTCCATGGCATTTTCCATACAAGAGTGGCTCGTCAAGCCCCAACCGCGGCTCGGCGCATGCGGCCTGCTCGTCCTGCTTGTGGCGGCATCGTTGATCACGCCGCTTTCACTCGATATGTACACGCCCGCCGTGCCTGGAATGGCCCGTTATTTCGATACCGACGTCTCGCTTGTGAACATGACGCTCGTGGGCTATTACGCCTTTTTCGCGCTAGGCATGCTGATATTCGGCCCGATGAGCGACAAGCGCGGACGTCGTCCCGTACTGCTGGCAGGCGTCGGCCTGTACAGCGTCTCATCTGCGGCCTGCGCCTTGTCTCCCACGATCGAATTCCTCATCGGAGCACGTATCGCGCAGGCCCTCGGAGCCGGCGCCATCAGCGCCGTATGCACGGCTGCGGTGAAGGATTCGTTTCAGGCGTATTATCGCGAGAAGATTCTTTCGGTCATTCAGGTGCTGTTCGTAATAGGGCCCGCCACCGCGCCCGTAATCGGCGCGGCCGTAGTGGCCGTGGCCGATTGGCGCACGACATTTTGGATTTTGGCGGCGATCGGCGCGGGGTGCCTCGCCCTGACCGCGCTTTTTGAAGAAACGCTGGACGAAAAAGAGCGGTCGGCAGGAAACTTCTTCCATACCATGGCGCAGCTCGTCGTTGTCGGCAAGAATCCGGGATTCATGACATTTCTTCTCCTGACCAGCCTTTTCGAAATTCCCTTCATGGGATATATCGCCGTCGGGTCGTATATCTACGTCGACTTCTTCAACACGGGCGAAGTGGGCTACAGCCTGTTTTTCGCGGTAGCCGCCATCATCATGGCGGCAGGACCGCTCATCTGGCTCGCGGCATCGAAACGCGTCTCCGTTATTCGTTTCACCACGTTCATGCTGGCGTTTTCCATCGCCATGGGCATCGTCATGCTGCTCGTCGGCCAAAGCAGCCCGTATGCGTTCTGCGCCTGCTTCATCGCCTTCGCCATGGCCGAATCGTGCACGCGCCCTTATAGCATGAACATCCTCCTCGAACAACAAGCACGTGATGCAGGATCCGCATCTGCCCTGATGAACTGCATCCGCACGGCCATCGGCAGCCTGGGCATGGTTTTGGCGGCACTTCCCTGGCCGAATTACGTCGTAGGCATCGGCGCTCTGATCGCAGCATTCATGACCGTGTCGTTCGGCGTGTGGACCCTGCTTCTGCGATCGAGTATTCCTCTGGTCTGCGTGAAAGACGATGCACCCGTCAAAATATGGTAACCCGCGTCGAAAACGCGATGAGGCCCTGGCAGGAACGCCCGCCAGGGCCTCATCGCGTTCAGGCGCATGTGCCTTCTGATATCCGGAAACGCACTGGTCCGCTATGCGGTTTCGTTGCGTTCGAAGAAGGCGCAGGCGTTCTCGAAGCAGATCGCCTCGGCGATTTCCACGCCGAATTCCGCAGCGAACAGGTCGTGCAGCGTGCCGACCTTTTCTGCGGGCGCCAGCCACTCGGGCACATCGCATCCGTCGTAATCGCTGCCCAGCGCAACGACGCGCTCGCCGCCCAGCTCGAGCATATGGTCGACATGGCGCAACACGTCGTCGCGCGTCACGGGGCCCGCATCCGAAAGGAAGCGCTGACAGAAGTTCAAGCCCACGATGCCGCCGCGTTCCGCAAGCGCGCGGAACTGGTCGTCGGTCAGGTTGCGCGGATGGCCGCACACCGCGCGCGCGTTGGAATGCGACGCGGCGAACGGACGCTGCGCCACCTCCAACACGTCCCAGAAGCTGCGGTCGTTGAGATGCGACACATCGACGACCACGCGGCGCTGCTCGAGCGTGCGCACCGCGTCGCGTCCGAAGAAGCTCAGCCCGTCGGTCGTTTTGTTGCCCGAGGCGATGGCGTTCTTATCGTTCCAGGTCAGCGTCAGCATTTTCACGCCGGCATCGGCCGCCTCGTGAATGCGGTCGGTATCTTCGCCGATGAACGAGCCGCCCTCCACCGTGAACACGGCAGCGCAACGGCCCGCGTCCACGATGCCGCGGATGTCGCGCGCGTCGCGCACCTGCTCGACCAGCGCGGCGTGCTGCTGCAGCTGGCCCTCGAAGTAGCGGCGCACCGTATCGAACACGCGATAACCGCCCTCGACGCCGATATCGTCGGGAATGAACGCCGCAAAGCACTGACACCACGCATAGCCTGCGCGCGCCATGCGCGTCAGGTCGATATGAGCGTCATTGTCGGCCAGCGAACTCATGCGGTGGGCGGGGATGGCCGCGTCTTCGGCCATGAAGCCCGCCTCGGGAATGACGCTATGCAGCGCCAGGCGGTCGAGCGTATCGCAATGCAAGTCGAAGATACGCGTCGGCTGCGTGATGATGGGCATAATCGATCCTTTCGAACACAAGAAAGAAGCTTGAAAGTTCCGATTGAATTTTTAGCAATAAAACCACCCATACGACAACCGGTCGGCACCACAATTGGGCAATATCGCGCAATCTACCATCTAATAAAATAAAGCCATTCTATGATGCACGTTAATTTAGAAAGGGGACTTAATGTTGGAACAAAACATCAGCGTAATGAAGTTCAGGGAACTCTCCCTGCCGTCTTTCTATGGACTCGAGCATTCAAACAAAGACTTCAGTAAAGAGGACTCCTACGGGAAAAACACCTTCACAACCGCTTTTCCCATCGCGTTAAGTTCGTATGTGGCAATCGAGCGCAAATTGCCGATGAACTACATTAAGGCGATCAAGAAGCCGGACGGTGAAATCTCGACCGAGCAGGTGCTCACGCCACTGTCCTCCATTCTCGGCATCGACCCCCAATTCGCCTACTATTCATTCGAGGATAGTTTTTCAGGATACGATGCGTATGCCGTCAATGCCGCCAACAGAAGCGACATCGTGGTAAAAGACAACAGGAATGGCGAAGAGATTTGCGCACTCGAAGTAAAGCTCGTTGCCATTCCGACCAGCAATTCCTCTAATAAACCGATTGAAAAACAGAGCTGCGAACTTGTAGTCAGACCCCCGTCGATCGAGCAGCTTTGTTTTTCGGTCGCAGCATCCTACGGCAAAGAGCGTCGACAGGAAATTGGCGATATCATTGTCGCTTCGCTCGGAAATCCGATTGACTACGAATGGGCGCAACACGATTTCATGATGAAGCATCGACATGAGATTCTTGATGCATCTATCAACATTATTGAAAACTGCCTAGACAATCAGCTCCCTCTCGTCCTCATGGGAACATGGAGAACCAACGGCCAAGAGCCCGAACTTGCCGACGAATGCTTCGATTCTTTCTACTGGAGTAACCTCGCTTTCCTGCAGCTATTCACAAATGGAATGATTGAATCGATCGATAAAAATGCTAAAACGATAAGCAGGCCAGAGCGCGCTCTCATCTGGTTTGTAAAGTCAATGTTCGATTACAGCGCTCAAGGATCCGTTCAATTTGAGCGCACCCACTCACTCGTGACTTTCGGAGCACAAACAGATAAAGCTGGAAGTTTCACCGATGCAAGGATTCTAAAGTTCGTTTCTTCGGACAATTTTATTCACCCTAGAGTCCGCAAAGACGAGCGTAGCAAAATCATCAACGACGAAGCCCTCGCCCTGCTCAAGCCCGAACGAAGACTTGACGCTGTGCTAATGAGCGAACGTATGAAGGAACTTTTCTCTTCCGAGGCTGTCGAATTTTAAAATGGCGGCGCGCATCAAATAAACCGCGCGCCGCCCCTATTCGCATAAGTCTAGAATTCGCTTTCCAAATAGCGCCTTACGCAGCATCCCACATACTTCGCAAGCAACACGGGGACCGCATTTCCTATCATCTGCTCGAGGTCAGTCTTGGGACCCTCCCAAGACCAACCTTCGAAAGTCTGCACTCTCGCTCTTTCCTCGGTGGTAAGAGGTCGAGCTTCAGAAATAGGAGCGGTGTCACCTGGATGACCCGGATAACCTGGCGCTATCGGCCTATTCACGCCCCGAACCGTAGGGCACGGCTCGTCAATGCTAAAAACAGCCCGACGCGCATAAGACCTCGGATGACGATAGATATGGTCAGTTCCAAGGCTATCTCCAAAATAGTCGCGCAACGTCGTCTTACGCGACGACAGGCCCTCATCAAGAATCGCGCCGAACTCATCGTCGTCATTTCGACCTAAAAAACCAACCGTAATAAGTCTCTTGCGAGATTGAGGAACACCCACGCGCGACGCGTCAATAACGCGCTTGGTAATGCCATATCCTGCAGCAGAAAGCATTTCCAAAGCCTCAACATAAGCTTTAGCATTGTTAGCCATCGCCACATTTTCCATAACGAAAAAGCTAGGAGCGAGGTCGCAAACAATTGCAGCATAGTTTCTCGTCAAGCCAGCCCTCGACCCCTCGTTCCGCTTTCCCGCACTGGAGAAGTCTTGACAAGGGGGGCCACCGATAATTCCGTCTATCTTCCCCTTGTACTCTCGCAAACGCTCGAGGCTCAAATCGAGCTCAGACAAATCGAGCAGCTCGGCATCGTCTTTGTTGTTTTTGCTATACGTATCAACCGCAATTTTCCAATTGTCAAATCCACGCAAGTTGTCATAGCCAGCCGATGCGAACCCAGCAGTCAGGCCACCGCATCCACAGAAAAGATCGATCGTTCGATACGCCTTCAAAACAATCCCATCTCCTCAACCTTTTAAATCGTGAAAATTTTAAACTATACACGATACCATTGGTATCACGCCCTGCAAACAACAGAACCTAAGAGGGCAATACTTCGCCCATTTCACGTCAGCACAACAACACAGAAGAGGCATCGCACCTCAGCCAAAAAGCTGCCATGCGATGCCAGCAAAAAGCTCCCGCTCAATGCGCAACAGCACATAGAGCGGGAGCTTCCAACATCTATCAACCAACCGGTTGGATACCCAATGCACGACGAAAATTTGGAGCGGCGAATGCGCCACGACGCTCGTCCGCAGCCGAAATGCCGGCGAAACTACTTAACCTCGTACAACCAATCGCTGTATTCCTCCAGCTCGCCGGCCGTCATGGCGAAGAAGCGCTCCTGGATGGCCTTGGTGATCGGGCCGCGGCCGCCGATCTGACGATCGTCGATTGCAGCGACCGGCGTCACCTCGGCGGCCGAACCCGTGAAGAACACCTCGTCGGCAGCGTACAGGTCGGCGCGCACCAGGCGCTCTTCCACAACGGGAATATCGAGGTCCATAGCAAGATTGAGCACGGTATCGCGCGTGATGCCCTCGAGCAGGCCCTCGGCCACAGGCGGCGTGGAAAGCACGCCGTCGCGCACGATGAACAGGTTCTCGCCCGTGCCCTCGCACACGTAGCCGGCCTCGTTGAGCATAACGGCCTCGGAATAGCCGTGAGCCTTCGCCTCGAGCTTTGCCAGAATGGAGTTCATGTACGATGCGGAGGACTTCATCTGCGGCGGAATAGCGTTGTTAGAACGCTGGCGCCATGAAGAAACGCCGGCGGTGATGCCCTTTTCGAGGGCCTCTTCGCCCAAGTAGGCGCCCCAAGGCCAGCATGCGATGATCACGTCGACGGGCGCGCCCGTGGGGTCGACGCCCATCTGGCCGTAGCCGTGATACACCAGAGGGCGAACGTAGCAGTAAGGAAGCTCGCAGGCCTTGATGGTCTCAAGCGTCGCCGCCACCAGCTCGTCGGCGGTATACGGCACGTCGATCATGCACATCTTCGCAGAACGGACCATGCGCTCCATATGGTCTTTCAGACGGAAGACGAAACTCTTCCCGGTCTCTTCGTTGTAATAGCAACGCATGCCCTCGAACACGGCCGAGCCGTAATGCAGGGAATGCGTGAGCACATGCGTGGTACACTCGGCCCACGGAACCAGCTCGCCGTTCTTCCAGATATACTTCGCTTCCTCCATCGCCATGGCCGATGCTCCTTCCCTGCGTACGCGACGCATTGCTCGAAACGATGCGCTTTAATTCGGTATCGAAGGATTATACTCCATCACAGTAGAGTGCGAAGTAAATTCAGTGTTACAGGACGCTTTCGCGAAAAACGCGGCGAACGGGAAGGATGCGAAGCTATTTCAAGCGGGCACCGCATTCTTCGACGGCACGAACGGCAAGGACCTCGAGCGCGTCGACCACCAGCATCCCCCGAGCCTCGGAGGGCGCATCGATGACAGACAGCTCGGTACAGCCCAAAAGCACGCTGTCGCAACCGCGCTCGCGCAGGTGGGCGCACACATCGTCGAAGGCCCGCATGTCAGCGGGACGACCCGCCTTCACATCGTCGTAGATGATGCTCATGACCTTGGCCTGATGCTCTTCGTCGGGGAACACGGCGACGAGGCCTTCGGCTTCGAGCGCCTGCTGCAGCACCCCTGCACGGCCCGTGCCGTCCGTCGCCATAACGCCGACGACGGTCTTTCCTTCGCGTGCAAGATAGCGCGCGGCCTCGAGCGGCATATGGAGGACATGCGCCGTGGTCAGGCATCCGAACGTCTCTTCGCTTTTGTAATGGCCCGTCACGCACGGCATGCACAGCACGTCGCAACCCATGGATTCGAGCTCAAGCGCCGCCTCGCGCACGGCAGGAACGTAAGATTCGTCGCTTTTGCCCAGAATATAAGCGGTGCGGTCGGGAATCTGGGGACGGTTGAGAATAGTGATATCTATATGGTCCTGGTCGGTAGCAGCATCGGTATGGTCGATGATGCGCATAAACAAGCTCGCCGTAGCGGCGGGGC
>USLD01000037.1 GCA_900555495.1 uncultured Slackia sp.
GACGAGCCGCTGCGGCGAGGATGGGGGCAAGGCCGGGCGCGAGAACAAAAAGAAGGATGATTTTTCTATACATCGGGTCGACTTGATAAGCGACTTGAAGGTGTCGGAGCGCGACTCCGCTGCGTATGTCGAACTCAAAGACCCCCGGGAACCCTTCGAGTATCTCCGCTGGTCGATGAACGGAATGGGCGGTAAGCGGCAGCGTATTACGATGCGATGCAGCGAAAAAGCACTGCATTTCCTGATCGAGCGGTTTTCGGGTTGCGAAGGCTGGAGCGTGAGCATGGCAAGGGCCGGGTCCGAAAAGGACGGTCGTCCCGAAAGGGAGGAAGAGTGGTACACCGTCACGTTCGAGGCCCCTCCGAAGGGAATAGGCTTTTGGGTGCAGAAGTTCCTGGGCGACATCGACGTCGTCGAGCCCTCGTCGTTGCGAAGGGCGATCAAGGCGCGTGTTAAGGAGAATCCGTACTATCCCGATAGGAGGCAGGACGGTTTCAACGAGCGCGTCGAACATGCGAAGCAGGCTAGCTTCGAAGAGCGCGTCGAACATGCGACGAGGCGGCGCGAGAGTTCGGCGAATGTCGGCTACGCGGGGCGGGAGCAGTAGGGGTGTTTGCGGCGCGTAATCGCGGGCGTAGTGCGTCATAACGTATGTTTCGGTTTCGATTCGACGGGTTGCTCCTTCATATAGCGGAATAACCCGTCATTTCTCTTTCGGCGTCGAGCGCATAATTGCGGCCATCGAAAGCGAAGCGGGAAGTGAGTCGGGCGATTTGTCCGCGTATCTTCCGCTCGGTATGGCTACGCCGAAAGGGGAAACCGATGGAAATGGGATTGTTCGCTTCTGGAGCCGTCGCTCTTGTTTTTCAGGCTTTTTGCAAGCGCGCCGAGATGGCGGCGCTGCTGCGTGCCGGCTCCGTCATGGGCATGGCTCGCCTGCTTTTCGGCTTGCTGGCCATGCCTGCCGCAGCGAGCATTCTTCTTTTGATTGCGGGATAGGGAGTAGGCGATGAATGCAATTTCCGCAGGTGCAAGCAGGTTTTTCCTGATGAATAAAGACGAGGAAGCGCTGTCGTTTATCGACACTGGCGGGAATACGTTTTCGCCCGATCGATTCAAGGTGTCGGGGACATTCGATGAGAAACGCCTTCCCCGAGACTTTTCCAACGTGGAAAGCTGGCTTAGAAGGCGCTTCGGCGCGCAGGGTCGCACTCATATGGATCGCCTTATGTGGCAGTGCGAATGCAATTCGACCAGCGATTTCGTCCGCAAGACATGCGCGCTTTCCCTCAATGATACGTTTTGGGTCAAACCTGCGGATTCGTCGTTGTCGTGGAGCGACGTTTCTTTGTATCGGAATGATTTCGATGAATCCGTTGCCAATGCGGCTTTATTCGGGCGGGGTGTTCGGGCGACGAAGCCTCCGATTCTCTCGCCCGAGTTCACGACCGACGGTTCATATGCGAAGTGCTGGATGCGCCGCCGCGGCAGGATCTATCTTTTGAAGTCGGCAGACCGCGGCAGCTTCAAGCCCCTCGGCTTCGAATCGCATTCAGAGGCCATGGCGTCGCAGCTTGCTGCGGCATTTCTTGACGAGCACGTCGAATATAGGATTGTGCTTTCGTCCAAACATCGCGACGATCCGAGGCGCAGTTTTTCGGCCTGTAAAGCCTTCACGTCCGAGAACATCGGCTTTCTTCAGTACGGAAGGATGCGTGGCTGCGGTTACGACGCGTCGCATCCGGGGGCGATGCTTGATTTCTATGCAGGCATCGGGTCCGAGGCGGCGTTCAAGAAGATGCTCGTATTCGATGCGCTGTGCCTGAACACCGATCGCCACCTGGGCAATCATGGCGTATTGTTCGATACGGACACCCTTGAGGTGCTGGGCATGGCGCCTGTGTTCGACAATAACAAGGCTTTCCTTCCGTCGTACGACGGCGAAGATTTCGGACATGCGATGAAGTGTGCGTCGTTGCTTTCGCCGAGAATCGGCGATGATTTCAACGGAGTCGCGCATTTCGTGTTGACTGACGGGTTGCGTCGCGATTTGAGGAATCTGCGCGGCTTCGAATTCGACAGGTCTTTGCTGCCCGGTCTTCCCGAGGGCCGTGTTCGCCTGATGGAACGGCTGGTCGAATGCCAGATCGAGGCCATTCTCAAGGGCGATCCGGTGGGTTCGGGATATGTCGGCTGAATCGAGGTCGGGTGCCTGTAAGGCCTCTCTTCGATTGCGCAAAAGACGGGAATGACGCCATCGTCATTGACTAGGAGAGCGGAGTCCTCGCCGATGGGTCGCGGCGTTTGCAGGGTATGATGGGTGCAGGCCAGTTTGATGGTCGCGCTCGTTCAAGGAGGGCTATATGAAAGTGGTCGATCTGACGCATGCGATTCGCGAAGACATGCCCGTGTTTCCCGGAGACGATGCGCCGCGGCTTACGCAGGCGGGCTCGTATGATGCGGACGGGTATCGCGCCACTATGCTGCGCATGTCCACGCACGTAGGAACGCACATGGATGCGCCGGCTCATATTTTCGCGGACGGCACAACGGTCGATGCGCTTCCCGTAAGCCATTTCATGGGTAAGGCGATCGTGGTTGATTGCCGTGGCTTGTGCGAGGGCGACGCCATCACGATGGAGCAGGTCAGAGCCTGCGGCCAGGCGGTCGAGCAGGCCGATTTCCTGCTGTTCAACTTGGGATGGGATGCGCGGTGGGGCGCTCCCGAGTATTTCGGCGACTATCCCTGCATCGATGACGAGGTTCTTGATTTCGTGATCGAGCGCGGCTTCAAGGGCGTCGGCTTCGACGTGATGGGGATCGACCCCATCTGGGACGAAAGCCTTCCGCGGCACAAGAAACTGCTTGCGGGTCGCGACGTCGTCAACATCGAGAACCTGACGAATCTCGATCAATGCGGCTGCGGACTCTTCGATTTCGGCTGTTTCCCTCTGAAGATACAAAATGGCGACGGTTCGCCCTGCCGAGCCGTCGCCTGGTTTGAAGATGAGGCCCTGTCGTCTAGCGTTCTTCCCACGGTGTGATGACCATTTTCAGGCAGTCGTTTTCGCGAGCTTCGAATGCGCGGTATGCTTCCAGGATGTCGTTGAGGGCGTAGCGCTTCGAAATAAGGCAGCTCGTGTCGATGCGGCCCTCTTCGACGAGCTTCATGGTCTCGTCCAGGTTCGCAGCGTCGACGCCGCCCGTTTTGAACACGAGGTTCTTGCCGTACATCTCGTGCAGGGGGAGCGTCTGCGGGCCTTCGTACATGGCGGAAATCACCACGACGGCATTGGGCCGGGCGACGCGCCATGCCATTTCGAAGGTATTCGATCCGCCGGCGGCCTCCACCACGGCATCGGCGCCGCGACCGTCGGTCATGTCGCGCACGGCCGCTTCGACGGCATCGAGGTCCATCGCGCTTGCATCGATCGTCTCGTCGGCAAGGCCGTGCTCTTTCGCCAGTGCGAGCCGCTTCGCGTCGATGTCGATTGCCACGATACGACCCGGTTCGGCAAGCTTCGCGCACATCATGGTGGCAAGGCCGACCGGACCCGCGCCGATCACCGCCACGCTGCAGCCGGGCTCGAGCTCGGCGATTTCGGCGCCCCATTGGCCTGTCGCCACGATATCGCCCAGGAACAGCGCGTCTTCGTCGGTCACGCCGTCAGGAATGATGCTGCAGGTCTGTTCGGCGAAGGGGACGCGCACGAATTCCGCTTGGCAGCCGTCCATGCGGCAACCCAGCTCCCATCCGCCCTGGATGCAGTTGTTCACCCAGCCGCGCTTGCAGTAGAAGCATTCGCCGCAGAAGGTCTCGCAACTCACGGCAACGCGGTCGCCCGCGGCTAGCTTGGTCACGCCTGACCCCACTGCATCGATGACGCCCACGAACTCGTGGCCCAGCACCGTGTTCGGCAAAGCGCGAGGGACGGCGCCGTGGATGATGTGCAAGTCGCTGGTGCTGATGGTCGAGCGCGTGACGCGCACGACGACGTCGCCGGAATCGATGGGCTCGGGCTTGGGGCGGTCTTCGATCGAGATGGCTCCGTTTCCGTCATGCACCAATGCTTTCATGCTGCTCTCCTTTATCGCGAGGTCGGTGGTTCTATTCGTGCGCGGTTTGCGGGTTTCAGCGCGCGGGTTCGAGGTCTATGCCGTATATCTCTTCGTACGAGGCGCCTTCGCGCGAGAGGGTGCTCTTGAACACCGCAACGCGCGTCGCGAGCGCCGGCCCAGGGAAGGGCAGGGGCGGCAGGTCGCCTTTGGGGATGCGCGCCCTTCGTGCGAGGGTTATATGCGGCAGAAACGGCTTGTCGTCGAAGGGGAATTCTCGTTCGCGCAGCTCTTCGCGCAAGCGGGCGGCCAATGCGCTCAGATGGGGGTCGTCGGCCAGCCCGAGCCAAAACGACGCATCGGCGCTGCGCCCGAATTTCCCCAGTCGGTCGGGGGCAAGCGTGACGCGCCCGATGCCTTTCGCCGCTTCGTCCAACGCGTCTTCGATGTCGGGCAGGCGTGCTTCGGACACGTCGCCCAGAAACGCCAGGGTGACGTGCCAATTCTCACGCGGAATGAAGCGTCCTGGCACGGAGGCGCGCAAGGGCCTGACCAGCCCCGCCAGTTCGTCTTGCATGAGCGAAGGTATTTCGAGTGCGATGAAGATTCTCATGTCCCTATTGTAGTCCCATCGTTTCGGGCCGGTACGGGTTTTCGGCGGCTAGGTCCACCATGCCATCGCAGCGGTGCCAAGCACGATGAGCGCCAGGCCCGCGACGCTTTTCTTCGTGAGCTTTTCGCCGAACGCGAAGAAGGCGAACAGGACCGACACCAGCACGGACAGCTTGTCGATCTGCACGACGACGCTCACTTGGCCTGCGGATATGGCGTAGTAGTAGAACAGCCACGATGCGCCCGTCGCCAGGCCCGACGCCGCCAGGAATCCCAATTCACCGCGACGCACGCTGCGTACCTGGTCGAGTTTTCCTTTCATGGCCACAATCGCCCACGCCATGGCGAGCACCACGCAGGTGCGGATGGCGGTCGCGAGGTTCGATTCCACGCCCTCGGTACCGACTTTCGCTAAAAGCGAGGTCAGCGCGGCGAATACGGCGGCACCGATCGCCCATATGAGCCACGTGCGGTCGTTCGATTCGCTTGCGCCCTGTTTTTTCTCGATCATCATGAAGGTGCCTAGCGAGACGGCCGCGGTGCCTGCGAGCTTCACGCCTAGGTTGCTTGTCTCGCCGAACAGCGCGATGGCCAGCAGGGTGGCAAGCACCGTGCTCGATTTGTCGACGGGTACCACCTTGTTCACATCGCCGACGGAAAGCGCCTTGAAGTAGCAGATCCACGACGCTCCTGTGGCAAGGCCCGACAACACGAGGAAAAGCCACGAGCGAGCGCTGATGGCGCCGACGGCGTCGAGCGGACCCGAAAGCGCTGCCACGATCCATGCGAACACGAGCACCACGCAGGTGCGCAGGGCCGTGGCCACGTCGGAATCGGTGGTTTTGATGCCGCATTTGGCGAGGATGGATGTGATGCCTGCGAAAAATGCCGACGCGAATGCTGCTGCGATCCAGGACAAAGGGCGCCTCCGTTCGATCGAGCGGCGTCATTCGGCTCGATGGGTCGGGCGCCGTTGCGTTGATGCTGTCGAGCCCGTTCAGTATAGCGCGCGCGTCTGCAGGGCGCTGCCGTCCATGTCGAAGCTATCGAACGGGAAGGCGCGTATTTCGAAATCGTCGTAGGTATTCGCGTAATAGGTGTTCGTCGCGCTGGAGAATCCGCTGGTGAAGATGGTTTTTTCGAAATGTCCGCTGGCTGATTTCACCGTGCCTTCCGTCACCTGGACGGCTGCGAGCGTGCGAAAGAGGCGCGCGACGTTTTCGCGCTCCGTCGTCTTGGCGGGGTGGTGCGCATTGGCGTAGGCCGCGCGCACGAAGCGCGAAGGCGATCCCGGGTCGCCCGGTATGCCCTGCATGCCGCCTCCGATACCCCATGCGCGCAGCTCCTGCGCGCCCCATGCGGTCGGTTGCGGGTCTTCGTTGCTCGTGTGCAGATAGTTGTCGAGATTGGCGATATGCCACGGCAGCTCGGGCGAATTGGCCAGCACGTCGGCGCGGTTTTCGTAGACGTGCAGCCCGGTCGCGGTGTTTTCCACCACGATGCTGCGCGTGCCGTCGGCGATGATCCAGTGCAATAGCGATTCGGGTTGTCCAGGCTGCACGAGCGAAACGATCCGCACGTCGTCCAGGGCTCGCTCGACTTCGCGGGTCGAAGTGAAATTGCGCGCCACCCACAAGGGGAACTCGAAGGTGGCTACGTTGCATGCCCCTTCGGCGGGCTCGTGCGGAAACGCTCCGCAGCGCGGGAAATTGAGGCCGGCCACGGCGAGGCCTGCGTCGTTGGCGCAATCGAAGTACATCGGCTTGCCGTCCATGACGCAGCCGACGCCGAGCACGGCGCGGGGCTGTTCGGCGTGCGTCGCCCCCAGCGCGTAGTCGTAGGCGAAGCCGCGCGGCGTGGCGAGGATTTCTTCGCCGTAGGATTCCATCCAATCGAGGTTGCGCCCGAAGAACAGGGCTTCGTTGCGGTCGGCGAATCTGACGGCGGTGCACATGGCGGCCTCCTTGTTGACGGGACGGATACGCCCCGATTGTGCCACGTTCGCAGCGCAACCGGGGCATCGGCGACAGAGCCGCTACCGTGCCGTTTTCTTGAAGCGGCTACAGCCCCGGGCCCGAGTACGTGCCGGTGGCTTCGTCGTATTTCAAAACGGGAACGCGTCCGCTTATGACCGTTTGGCCGTCAATGTAATAGTGAGACGCTCCGTCGAACCAGATGTCGCGATAGCCGGGAATCTCGGAGACGAATTCCGTGCTGATGTGGCCGGCGATGACGTCGAGCTCGAAGTGCTTGCCCGTGTAATACGGCGACATGGACGTGAAGTATTCCTTGGGTGTTCCGATGCGCCACAAATCGCCCGCTTCTTCGTCGATTCCCGCATGGCAGAACACCTGCTTGTATTCCGTTTCGTAGTAATAGGGAAGGTTGCGGATCCAACGGATGACGTCGGCGTGGTGCGTTTTCATGAAATCGGTCGTCAGAAGGTATGCGTCTTCGAATTTTCTACGTGCGAGCAGGCGCTTCACTTCTGCGAAAGCATTTTCATCCAGAAAACTTTGCGCGGTTTTCAGATTGACGTCTGCAAGGATCCAGCCTTGCGTGAACCCCAGGTCGACGGATGCCATGTCCAGGTATTCCAGCAGCATTTCCTCATGGTTGCCACGCAGGGCGATCACTTGGCCGGGGAATTCTTCCTGAAGGCCCATGATTCTGCGGTAGACGTCGAGGCTTGCGGGGCCGCGATCGCAGTAGTCGCCGAGTAGGATCAGCCGCGATGTCCTGTCGTTCAAATCGACGTGCGCCAGGGCCTCCTCGAAGGGTTCGATGAATCCGTGGATGTCGCTCATAGCGTAGATGGCCATAGTCCTCCTATCGCTTGATTGATGGGTACTTATTTTAGTACATCGTATCGGTCTATTCGTCAATGGGTATCGGGCGGCTTATCCGATTCGCGTCGCGGCCATGCGCGGCGCAGGGAAGGGCGCATGCATGGGCGGATGATTTCCGTACGGCGCCGCGGCGTGGGTTTCGATCCCTGCGATGCGCGCCGGAATTCGTGGCAGAAAGGGGTTCTGACAAGGCTTTCCTGCTCAGCGCAGGTTCTACGCCTTAAAATGATATTGATATAGTATCATTTAAGAATACCGCAGAGGCCATCGAGGGGAATCGCATCGCTTGCAGCATTTCGGATGCGTGACGGCGCTCCGCGGACATTTGCGCGGCCGACCCACGTTCGATCGTTCGGTCGGCCCGCACGGATTATTGAAGGATGGAGAGATGGAAGATAATACGACCAGGGGCGAGGTTTCGTTCAAGGGGCTTGTCGATCCCGCTTTGCTTTCGAGGCTCATGCAGCTGTTTTTGTCGGGCGTGCTGTTCATTCTGGGCGGCATCCTTTCGGTGTTGCTCTTGATGAGCACTTGGAACCTCATTTCGCTCGTGTTCGTCGCCCACGAGTTGAGCGGGGCGGAAATCCTCGGCTCGATCGTGACCTGGTTCCTCTACTTCGAGTTCCTCGCCCTGATAGCCAAGTACTATCAGTCGGGCCTTCATTTCCCGTTGCGTTATTTCATCTACATTGGAATCACCGCCATCATAAGGTTGATCATCCTGTACCACGACGACCCCATGCACACGCTCATCTTCTCCATCTCGATCCTCGTGCTGGTCGTGGCGCTCTATCTCGCGAACACGAAGCTGCTCAAACGCGAGTAGCTTTTCTGCGAGCGCCGTCGATCGATTCGGGGGGGTGAATGCGCCGGCGACGACCGCGCCGTCGTTCGTCAGCTGAAGATTCCAGGGGCCTGGCAGCACCATGCATGACTCGACGGTGGCGGTGCGGTTGCTTCGGTCGGTGCGCACGTCTTCGTCGAGCGACCAGGTTTCTTCCGGCGAATAGTAGGAATTCAAGCCCGTCAGAGGGTCGGTCCAGGAGACCACGTCGCCTTCGTCGTTTCGGTAGGGCGCGGTGGTTTCCAGAGGCAGTCCGCCCGAGGCCAGAATCGAGCTCACGGCATCGATAGAGTAGCCGCCGGTGTTAAGTGGGTATGCGTCGTCGATTGCCGGAGTGCCTTCGCCTGCCTGGGATGCGGCGCCGAACAGCGGAAGCGTTTTCTCGGGCATGGTCGTGTGGGAGAAATAGGCCAAGAAGCGTTCGGAGAGATCGGGGACTTCTTGGCTTTCAGCTTGGACCTCGTTCGCATCGATGCCGCCTGTCTGCATGAGCAGGTTGCTTTCCATGATGGAAACGATGCCGAACGCCCAGCACGAACCCCACGGATTCTGCGACTTCACAGGTGTGACGTAGCTTTTACCGTTCACGTTGCGCAGGTCGTATTTCTCAGGCAACGGCGTGTTCGAGAGCAGGATCGAATCGTCGGAAAGCGCCGTGTATGCGGGGTTCGTTACCAAGCTGCCCGGAGGCGTGACGGTGCTGAGCTCGAGCCCTTCCGGGAGGTAGAGCGAATCGTGCAGGCGGGCGGTTGCGTCGGACGCGAATGCTGCGGCGGGCGCCAGGGATGCCGCCATCAGGCAGGCGAAGGCAAGCGCGCAGATGCGTGCGAGGATCGGGCGTTGAGTGCGGGGTTCGGCGGTTCCCGTCGCGGTCTCCTTTGTAAGCGGCTTAGATGCACACAGGATACTCTACGGCGGGAACGTTTTTCGCGGCGTTTCGTGTTGATTGAGCCGCGTTCGTGCGCGATTTTCCCTCGATGCCCGTCCACTTGGCGGCAGGGTTTGACCCTCACGCACGGTGCATTCATACCAGAGGTGCTGCAGTGCGTCGACGGGCGGCGTGCGAGCGCCACCTATGCGTATGGGCGCGAATTTGAGTAAGGAGCGAATTGATCGAAAGCGTGGTTTACGAAATGAAGAAGGTCGCATTCATCTGCGTTCACAACTCCTGCTGAAGCCAGATCGCCGAGGCGCTCGGGCGGCGCTTCGGCGACAGGTGCAAGGAGGGTACCGGCATCACCGTGCTGCGGCATGAATTCGGGCCCTCGAAGTTCACGGTAAAGCTTTGGAGGGAGAGAATCGACCAGGGGGGGGGGCGAGG
>USLD01000038.1 GCA_900555495.1 uncultured Slackia sp.
GCTCTCCCCGGTCAGAGGGAATCCGCACCAGCTTTTTGATGTCCTCCAGAAATTCCTCACGATGGGCCTCGGCCCACTGGGAAATGATCTCTTTATCCATGGATATTCGCTCCTTTTCTATTCCCATGAAAACAACCGCATACCATATTACCCCGTTCTCGGGAAAAATGCCCTCTACCTCGCGAAAACACCAGGACGGCAAAGGCGGAAGCACGGCCACATCAACGGCAATCTTGCGAAAACGACCGCAGAAAGGCACCGTCGAACGACGAACGGCGCGACAGCTCATCGGACGAACGAAAAACGCCCGCCGGATGGCCGGACGGGCGCTTGAAAACAACACGATGCACAATATGATACGCGGACTACTCGCCCTTCTTCGCTTCGGCTTCGGCCTTACGGGCACGCAGCTTTTCCCTGTGCTTGCCGGCCCAACCTGTGATTTCGCGC
Organism: uncultured Slackia sp.; assembly: GCA_900555495.1. Lineage (GTDB taxonomy): Bacteria > Actinomycetota > Coriobacteriia > Coriobacteriales > Eggerthellaceae > Slackia. The sequence goes on from USLD01000038.1 coordinate 451, forward strand.
TGGTCGGCGCGCTCGAGGGCAAGCGCATCGGCCTCCACGTCGCGCGTGATGCACGACGCCGCGCCGATAATCGAGCCGCGGCCGAGCTTCACGGGAGCCACGAGCATGCAGTCGCTTCCCACGAACACGTCGTCCTCGATTACCGTGGGATGCTTGTTCACGCCATCGTAATTGCAGGTGATAGAGCCCGCGCCGATATTGACGCCCGAACCCATGGTGGTATCGCCAATATAGGACAGATGCGGAACCTTACTGCCGGCGCCGATCGTGGACTTCTTGATTTCAACATGCGTGCCCGCCTTGGCGCCTTCGCACAGATGCGTGCCCGTGCGCAGATATGCGCGCGGGCCGGACGTGGCGGCGTCGTCGATGCGCGCGCCTTCGGCCACCGTTTCATCCACGCGGCATCCGCAGCCGACCACCGTATCGGTCAGGCGGGTGTTTGGGCCGATCACGCTGTTCTTGCCCACCTTGGTTTCGCCCAGAAGAAACGTCGTGGGAAGAAGCTCCACGTCGTTTTCGATTTCCACGTCGGGACCGATCCAGACGGTGTCGGGATCCCACATGGTGACGCCCGCGGCCATATGGCGCTCGTTAATGCGGCGCTGCATGGCCTTGGTTGCCTGCGCCAGCTGAACGCGGGAATTCACGCCCATGGCCTCCTCGGCATCGGCGGTGGTCAGCGCCAACACCTCGCGACCGTCGGCGCGACAGATCTCAAGCACGTCGGTGAGGTAGTATTCGCCCTGCGCGTTGTCGTTGGACACGCGGGAAAGCGCGTCGAAGAGCGCCGGCGCGTCGAAGCAGTAGAAGCCGGCATTGCACTCGGTGATCGCAGCCTCCTCGGGCGTGGCGTCCTTCTGCTCGACAATGCGCGCCACCGCTTCGCCTTCGCGCACGATGCGGCCATAACCGAAGGGGTTTTCCATCTGCATGGTGAGCACCACCACGGCGGCATCCGTTTCTTCGCGCTTGGCGACGAGAGCGGCGATCGTCTCAGGAGTGATCAGGGGGCAGTCGCCCGAAAGAACCACGAGCGAGCCTTCGGCGATCGAGCCGTCGTCGCAAGTCATGGCCTCGCGAGCGGCGTTGACGGCATCGCCTGTGCCCAGCTGCTGCGTCTGGATGACGATCTGCGTGTCGTCCTGCACGAGCGGCGCGACGCGCTCGCTCATGTGGCCCAGGACGGAAATGACGTCGGAGATGCCCGCCTTGCGGGCGGCATCCACCACCCAGCGCACGAGCGGCTTGCCCAAAACCTCGTGGGCAACCTTGGGTTTATCGGATTTCATACGGGTGCCGGCACCCGCTGCAAGAATCAAAGCTTTGGCGTTCATGCGAGAACCTTCTTCGCATCGGCAATAAAGACATGCGAAGTATAACGCAGCCTGCAAGCAGGCCGAAGCCGCAGGCGAGAACCCATGCAATCGTCAGGAGCAGGACATGCTTCGCCCAAAAGCCCACGTCACCGCATTCATGCGCCAACAGCATCTCAAACGCTATTGCGAGGCGGCCCCTTCCCTTGTTGCGTCCGCCACCCAAAGAATTGCAGTTCAAAAAAAATCATTTGATTGCAGAATTCTGCGGCTTATGTATAATTACCGAAAGATGGTAATTGTTACCATCGAAATACCCAGAGAAAGGAAGCAGGAATGTCATCTTTGACCGGAAGGAGGATAGCGGCTCTGCTCGACAAGCAAGGAATGAATCAGAGACAGCTCGCCGAAGCAACCAATCTGACGCCCGCTGCAATCAGCAGGTACATCAGCGGCGCACGCGAACCGCGCGCTATCACCGTCGCGGCCATAGCGAAAGCTTTGCGGGTCGAGCCAGCCGACATCATCGGAGACGAATCCACAGAAAGAACCGATGAAGCAATCCGCCTCATCGCCCGAAATGCCCACGCACTAACCGACGAGCAAAAAGCAGAGCTCATTGCTGCTCTGATAAAGGGCTAGGAGAACATTTGATTTCACGGGAACGCCAAATAGAAATCGAGATTGAGGTTAAGGAAATGCTCAAGGAGTACGAACTCGCAACATACCCAATAAGCATATCGAAAGTCGCGAAAGCCCTCGGCATCGACCTCATTCCCTACTCCTCCCTCGCTGAAAAAGAGAGGAATTTGGCTTTCACGGCATCGGAGGACGCATTCAGCATCTGCAGCCCCGACCTCACGATTGCAACAATCGTATTCAATGACACTAACGGGTCCAACTTTAACCGTGCAAGGTTTTCTGGAGGGCACGAAATCGGACACATCCACCTCAACCACAAGGAAAATACCCCTAATCGTGAGGAAGAGGCGGACTATTATTCTGGATATCTTCTGGCGCCGCACCCGCTTATTCACACAGGGTCAACCATCGCTTCAGTCGCCAGCAGGTTCGGAATAAGCCAACAATGCGCGAGCTTCGCTTGCAGCCAAACAAAAGCACGACACAAAGAGGGCGGCCCTTGGCGACCGCATGAAAAATGGCTTATCGATCACGCAACGTGGGAAGGAGGTGGTCTGCTTGGAAGGGCATAGATAGAGGGCTGCTTCTGCGCCAACAAAAGCAGCCCAGTCGGAGCCGCCAGGGGCCCTCAAACCAAGACGAAGTATAGGGCTACGCAATCCAAATGCCCACACCCCGAGCGAATCTGGCAAAACAAATGTTGTTCAAAGCAATTCGCATCGCCAAAAGCGAAGAAAAGGTGATCTATGGGTAATTTGGATAGTTACGACATTTTCCATGCACGTTATTACGCCGGGGCAACCTATGCGGGCGATTTCGAAATGCCCGTTATCGAGGGAACGGACCAGATTCCCGAAGACTTAATCCGCTTTTCGGACTCGAAGTCACGCAAGAGAAACAATCCCAATGCCTGGGTCGTCCCCTATGAACACGATGTGAAACTACGACCGTTTTGGCGAAACGCATTTAAGTATATGGACGGCCTTCTGGAACACCCTGGCATAGTCTCTTGGGATTTCAGCATGTATCGCAACATGCCGTTCGCCCTTCAATATTGGAACTGCTTCCGAGGACGGCTCCTGGGGAGTCTATACGAGCGCTGCGGCGGAACATGCATACCAAACATAAGACCAAGCGACAGTCGTAGCCTCTCTTACTGCTTTGACGGCATCCCCACCGAGGCAACAATCGCAATGGGAACCTTGGGGGCACTCTCGTCACCTGACGATAAGCGCGCATTCGCCATGTATGTCAAAGAGACCGTCAGGAGACTTCGTCCGAAAAATCTTATCGTCTATGGAGTAGCGCCCGAAAATATCTTCTATGCCGCATTTGACGCAGGCTGCAACGTCATAAGTTATCCGACTCAAGCAGAAATCATTCACGGAAGCAGGGTTGCCTAGATGGGTGGAGGATATGGCAGGGGCCTCGACTTCGGCGCAACCTGGGGTTCAGGAAAACTTCCTCTTACTGGCATAGAGCCAGAAACGATTCCGGGTGGAAACTTCCATATCGGCCGAAGCCTTGGAGCCAAGGCATTAAACTACAGCGTCGAAGACCCCCGAACGGGTAGGTCCTATCGCTTTCTTGAAGGCTCGACAATCAGACACGTTGAAGCCTTCGCTGGCAAAGGCGTCAGAAACAAGTTAAACCCTCGAGTTGCCAAAGGATTGAGCGACCAAATCGGAGGTAAGCCACGCGACTGGAGGCACGTCAAAGGAATCGGAACCATCGACTACAAAGGACGCGCCAGGGATGCCGAAGTCCATTGGTTCGAAGCGTCAGGCCAACCGAAAGTTAAGTTCAAGGTTAAGGAGTGGTTGTCGTGAAAGTGAAATTCCTAGGAGAAACTTCGTTTCTTGAACTCACGCACGACGAGGTTTATGACGTCCTATCCATTGAAAAAGACTGGTACCGAATCATTGACGATACTGGCGAAGATTATCTCTATCCGCCTGAGGACTTCGAAATAGTGGAACCCGATGATGGCGCCACGCCCACAATCGACTAGACCGTTCACGTTCCGTGCTTTCGCCGCCAAAAGCACGGAACGTGCCACAAGGCAATTAACCGTTTAAACAACGCTGTCGTTCACCGAACTACTCAATCGCGACGCTAGATGATCGGACGCGTCCATTCCGGCAAGCCCTTGGCGCGGCGGTTCGCACGGCGGCCGCGCATGTTCTCCACGCAGCCCTGCATGCCGTGCGGCACGTAATCGAGGCTCTCGATATCTTCGGGCAGATAGCTCACCAGGCTCAAAGGCGCGGTCTGGACGATGGATGCGGGGTCGGGGCCGGGCATGCGCGGCACGGCCTCGAATCCGTACACCGTGGCGCCCTGGGCCACCAGCTTGTTCTCGTAGCCGCTCCACGGCTCGTCGGGAAACATCGCGCGCACGTCGTCGGTGCTCCAACGCACGTCGTAGCCCGCCAGCTCGAGCTGCGTAAGCGAGAAATCGCGCAGCGGCTGGCTGTCGGTGCGCAGGCGCACCATGCCGCCCTCGGCCAGAACGGCGCGATAGGCCATGAGTCTGTCCACATACGTCAGGCGCAGCGGGGCCTTCTTCTTTTTCGGGAACGGCGTGGAGAAGTTGAGCAGGATCGCATCGAGCTCGCCCGGCGCAAACAGCGTGGACAGGTCCAAATCGGGGTTCTCCTCGAACACGAACACGACGTTGGGCACGCCTTCGGCCAGCGCGCGCTCGGCGCCGCGCATCACGCAGACGCCCTCGATGTCGAGTCCGACGAACAGCACGTCGGGGTTCGCTTTCGCGCAGGCCACCGTGTATTCGCCCTTGCCGCAGCCCAGATCGAGACACACGCTGTCGTAAGCGGATTCGCGGCGCGCAGCGCCGGAACCTTCCTGCGGCGTCCAGAAGCGCCACGTCCCCGCCCACGACGCGGGGTTCGATTCCACGGCGTCGGCGCAGGCCGCCAAACGGTCTTCAAGCGAGAAATCTTTCGGCATACGGGAACGCGCGGTGCGCATAAGACGCTCCTTTTCGATGGAAGAAAAACAAACGTCTATCCTATACCGTCGGGACGCGCTTGGCGAGAGCGCATTCGAAACACCACCCGAAACGAAAGCGACGGCGAGGCCGGACGACCCGCGGCAAGTCGGGCGGCCGCTACAGCTCGACGACGCGCGTCGCGATACGGTCGCGCAGCATGGGCGAATGGGTCACCGCCACAAGCCCCGCGCCCGTCTCGTCGGCCCAACGCAGCAGACGTTTCCACAGGTCAGCCTGGGTAAGCGCGTCGAGCATAGTGGAAATCTCGTCGCATATGAGGTAGCGCGGCGAACACGCCAACGCCCGCACGATGCAGAAGCGTTGCAGCTCGCCGCCCGACAGCTCGCGCGGACGCCGGGTCAGCCATTCGTCGCGCACGCCTATCTCCTCGCGCAAAGCGGCGAGCGTCGCGCCGTCGCACGGGCATTCCGCCAGGCTTTTCTCCATGGTCATCAGCGGATCGAGCATCCGCTCAGGGTGCTGCCAGATCATCTGCACGGGAGAGGCGCCCTTGCGCGGAAGCGGCGCGCCGCCCACCGTGACCGTGCCTTTCTGCGGCTCGTCGTAGCCCGACAAGATCTTGCACAGCGTGGTTTTGCCCCGCCCCGACGGCGCGCTCAACGCGACCCGCTCGCCAGGAGCCACGGCGATGCTCACGCCCTCGAGAATGGGCGCCTTGCCGTATGAGAATTCGATATCGCATGCCTGCAGCATGTCGTGCTCCCTTCGAAATCGTGCCATCAGAGCGAACGGCGCGACGAGGCGGCGCCGCTCGTTCCGGCATCAGGCGAACGCGGCCCCGAGGCGTCGCGCGCCGCAAACAGGCGCCGAGCCTTCCCGACGCGCGGCGAAGGCCTTCGGCTATCGGACGTCTTGCCTATCGGATCCTTCGAATCCGTGCTCGGGCAGCGCATGCCACAACGCGCGGCTGAACGGATGACGCAGCAGCTCGGGCGAGGCGAAGTTCGCCACGGCCGTTTCCTCCACCACCGTTCCGTCCTTGAACACCGCGATGCGGTCCGCCACGCGCAGCACCAGTTCGATATCATGCGTAATCAAAAGCACGCCGCCGCCCTCGTCGGCGAACGCGCGGAAATCGTCCATCGCGCGCACGGCCAATTCCAGGTCGAGGCCCGGCGTCGGCTCGTCGGCGATGATCAGGCGCGGCCTGTTCGCCAGAGCGCACGCCAGCAGCACGCGGCGGGCCATGCCGCCCGACAGCTCGAACGGATACAGGTTCGCCGCGCGCTCGTCCAGGCCGTAGCGCTCGAACACCTCGCGCCTGCGGCGGCGCGCCTCCTCGGGCGTCGCGTCGCGCACGAAAAGCTCGACCTGCTTTCCCACCTTCATCAAAGGGTCGAGCGATTCGACGCTCTGGGGAACGAATGCGATCTCGCGCCCGCGCAGGGCGGCGAGCCTCTCTTCGTCGCATCGTTCCCCATCGAACCACACGGTCCCTTCGACCAGGGAGTTTTCGGCCGAAATGCCCAGAATGGCGTCGGCGAGCAAGGTCTTGCCCGAGCCCGACGCGCCCACCACGGCCACGATTTCGCCCGCATGCACGCCGATGCTCAGCCCGCGGATCGCCTCGACGACGCGGCGCGGCGCCGAAAGCCACGAGAAGAATCCGGCGTCGGGCGCGTCGTCGTACATGGAAAACGACACCGACAGGTCTTCCACCTGAAGCAGATGGTGTCCGCCCGCATGGCGCGAACCGTCTGCGTGGGTATGGTGGTGATGGGCATGGCCGTCTTCGTGCGCCGCGGAGTGCTCGGGCGACCCGGCGGCTGCGGCCGCGTTCTTTTCGATATCCTGCATGCCGTCCTCCTACTCCTGCGCGCTTGCCGGGTCGCTCAAGCGACGAAGGCCCTGCCCCACCGCGTCGAACAGCATGACCACGCCGATGAGCGCCAGGCCGGGAAACACCGCGAGCCACCACATGCCGGCCGATAGATAGCTCATCGATTCGGACAGGATGATGCCTATCGCAGCCGATTCGGGCGAAAGGCCGAAGCCGAGAAACGTCACGGACGCCTCATGCAGCACGGCATGGGGAAACAGCAGGATCGTTCCCACGATGAACTGCGGCAACACGTGAGGCAACACATGGCGCGCCGCCACCGCGAGGCGCGACTGCCCGAGTTTGCGGGAAAGCGCCACGTAGGGCGCGTTTTTGACCTGCAGCACCTCGGCGCGCACCACGCGCGCCAAGCTGGGCCAGTGCGTGAGCGCGATGCCCACCACCACGCCGAAGAAGCCCTTGCCCACAGCGTAGGAAATCAGGATCAGCAGCACGATATGGGGAATGCCCAGCATGAGGTCGATAAGCCACGTGACCGCGGCGTCGACCTTGCGCCCGCCGAGAGCCGCAGCGGTTCCGAGCGCCAAGGCGACCAGCGCGCTGGCTCCCGCGGCCAAAAGGCCGATCAGGACGCTTTGGGCCAGACCCGCGACCGTGCGCACCAGCATGTCATGGCCGAGACGGTCGGTGCCGAACGGATGCTCGAACGACGGAGGAAGCGAACGCGCGCCCATGTCGGTCTGCACCGCCTGCGGCATAAGCGCCACGCCCAACACCGCAACCGCGATCAGGATGGCCGCAGCCGCGACCGATGTGACGAATACGCGACGCCGCGAAGGCATGCGACGGCTCGAGGGACAATGGATGACCGGACGCTTCATGGCGGCAGTCGAAGCCTGGGCTCCGCATGCGGCCGCGTCATGTGCCGAAGAGCTAGACCGCATGGGACGCCCCCTTCCTAATGCGCGGGTCGATGACGCCGTACAAGACGTTCGCCATCAAATTCCCGCCGAACACGATGGCCGCCGACACGAGCGCGATGCCCACGAGCAGCGGGGCGTCGCCGCCGAGGCCCGCCGTGACGGCCGCCTGACCGAGGCCCGGATACGAGAACACCTGCTCGACGAGGACCGACCCGCCGAAGATTTCCGAAATGGATGCGAACTGCAGCGTGATGGCCGGCAGCGCGACGTTGCGCAAGCCGTGCAGACGAAACGCCTTCCACACGGACTGTCCCTGGGCGCGGGCGAAGCGCATGTAGCTGCTCCCCATCACGTCGATCGTCTTCTCGCGCGTATGCAGCGCGATGTTCGCCACGCCGAGAAACGAAAGCACGATGGCGGGCAGGGCCATGTGGTATAGGATGTCGCCCAAGCCCACGTCTTCGGCGGCCATGCCGATGGGCACCGAGAATCCGATTGGGAACCACCCCAGCGCCACGCCGAACACGATCAGCGCGAGCAGGCCCAGCCAAAACGTCGGCGTCGACGCCAAAACATAGCAGTACACGCGCACGATGCGGTCGAACACGCTATCGCGACGCAAGCCCGACGCCACGCCCAGCACGAAGCCGAGCACGCCCGAAAACGCCCACGCGCAGCCCATCAGCAGAAGCGAATTGCCCGCGCGCCACGCGATGACGTCGGCCACGGGAGCATTGAAGCGCAGGCTCTGGCCCATGTCGCCCTGCAAGGCGGCGCCGGCCCATTCGATATAGCGCTGCCACAACGGGGCATCAGTGCCCCAATAGGCCGCGAGCTGGGCTTTCTTCTCGACGCTCATAGACACGAGCGACGCCTGGCCCGTGTTCGCCTGCACGGGGTCGATCGGAGACACCGCTACCAGCACGAACGCCACGATGCTCACGGCAACCATGAGCATCGCGAATTTCAGGATATTTCGTATGACGAATTTGACCATAGGTCGACGGTTCGGTCTTTCTCTTCGGATCCGCGACCAGGCGGATCGAGGCGCACGCGGGCGCGCCCGGCAAGCAAAACGCATCAAGGATACACGAGCGCGGCGCGTCCTTTCCGTGCGGCGCGCGAACTCGGACGAACGGACGCGCCGCCGCGCGAGTCGGATGAAACCCCAATCCCCGAGCA
>USLD01000039.1 GCA_900555495.1 uncultured Slackia sp.
AACGTCATACCCACAAATGCCCGTTCTGTGGCTTGGGCGCGCCGATGGGGCTACAATGGTGCGGCGAAGGACGTTTCCGGCCGCGTTGCACGGTCGATCGCAGGCCGCGTCCCCGATGCAGACGAATGCGCGGGTTCAAGCCCGCTTCCTATGCCAGAAGAACAGGAGGCGCCATGTCTGACGACATTCGCCCGAACAGCACCGATGCCGCTCTTTCCGCCGCGGCCGACAATGCGCAGGATGCCGCCGCAGAAGGCGCCGCCGCGCCGCAGGTTTCCGAGGAAAGCCGCGGAAGGCGCCGCGAGCGCAAGCTGGTCGGCTACTCGCGCTTCATGGCCATCGTGCCCAGCGTCGGATTGTTCATCTCGTCTATGGCGCTTACCATTTCCACGTTGATATCCACCGTCATGGTGACGTTCGAGGCGGCGTGCGGCCGGCTTGAAATGCAGGACATGCTGGTCGATTACATCGAGTTCGCCGACTTCTTCCTGCTTGCCGTGGTGCTCTACATCATGTCGGTGGGCTTGTATTCGCTGTTCGTCGATGACGGGATCGACATGCCTTCTTGGCTGCGCATCCGCAACCTCGACGATTTGAAGGAAAAGCTCGTCGGCGTGATCGTGGTGGTCATGGGCGTGTACTTCCTGGGCCTGCTGATCCACGGCACCGAGCCGATCGACCTGCTGCTGACGGGCATCGGCATCGGCGCGGTGGTGCTGATGCTCGCGTATTTCGTGCGCTACGTCATGGTGGCCCACAACAATCACGATTGCGACGATTAGCCCGCCGCATCGAATATCACGCATGCTGCAAAGCGCGTCCTTTCAGGGCGCGCTTTTTTCTTTCGGGAGGCGTGCGGACCGCTTGCGAAGTCGCGCCGTAAATAGGGGAGGGATGTTCAGTGCGGCCCGCAGAAAGCTTCTGTTTCGCGGCGTCGGAGGCGGATCTTTCGCAGCGCCGGTTCGAATGTAAAAATACGACCGTTTTGCCGGCATTCTGTTGCCCGCCGTATGCCGTGGTTATACAATACGCTCTATTGAACAAAGTGTTCATTACTGGCCATCTTGTTCAAAATGCCTGATGGCATAGGCAAAATGAAAGGTGAGTCGATCGGTTTGGCGGCAATTTCGCTTAAAAGCGCCAAAAGGAAGGGCTCGAAGCCTGCAACGCAAGAGGCGTCGTGCGCATGCGCCGCGCCCGATTCTTCCGCACGTGCCCGCACGGGGTGCGCCGCACCGTGCGACCCGCGCATCGCGCGTTCGAAGGCGGCGTTGCGCGAAGCCCTGATAGAACTCATGGAAGAGCGGGGGTTCGACGGGTTCACCGTGAACGACCTCTGCCAGCGCGCGGGCCTCAACCGCGGCACGTTCTACAACCATTTCAAAGACAAAGACAGCCTTCTGCGGGCGTTCGAAGACGAGGTTCTGGCCGAGCTCGACGATTTCAGCCGCAAGATGAGCGAGCTTTCCATCGTGGAACTCATGCACTACCGCATGCTGAAAAAGCCGCTGCCGGTGCTAGTGGAGCTGTTCGACTACGTGCGCCAGGAGGGCGAATTCTTTCACGCGGTGCTCGGTCCCGGCGGCGACGTGCGCTTCGGCCCGCGCCTGCGCGAAGCGGTGTGCAGCAAGCTGATCATGTCTCTTCTGCACGACCGGTATCGCGAGGATCCCACGCCGTTCGTCAACTATTACATCGCCTACTTCGCGGGCGCCTACGTTTCCGTGATCGTCCGTTGGATCGAGACGGGAATGCAGGAGACCTCCGAAGAGATGGCGGTTATCGCCGTTCGCCTGTTCTTTATCAAGCCGGGCGAATCGATCACGCTTTAGGATAAGGAACAACCATGACTCAAAAGGAGAACATCATGGCTGCCGAAACCATGGAATCCCAGGTCGTAAACGATGCGGCCGTCGAAGAGATGGCGAATGTCACGCATGCGGCCCAGGGCGGATGCCCCGTTGGCTCCTTGCCTTTGCATATCGGCATCGACGTCGGCTCCACCACGGTCAAGGTGGCCGTCCTCGACGATAACCGCGATATCCTGCACTCGTGCTACCGCCGCCATCACGCCGACATCCGCGCTACGATCGTGGAAGTCGTCGAAGAAGCGGCCGAGCGCTATCCTGCCACGCCTATGACGATCGCCATCACGGGTTCGGGCGGCCTGCTTTTGGCCCAGTGGCTGGGCATCGAATTCGTCCAGGAGGTCATCGCCTCCAAGACCGCGGTGGAGACCTTCATTCCCCAGACCGACGTGGTGATCGAGCTGGGCGGCGAAGATGCCAAGATCATCTACTTCGACAACGGCATCGAGCAGCGCATGAACGGCACGTGCGCGGGCGGAACGGGCGCGTTCATCGACCAGATGGCGGCGCTGTTGGACACCGATGCAGGCGGCTTGAACGAACTGGCGAAAAGCCACACTACGATTTATCCGATCGCAAGCCGCTGCGGCGTGTTCGCGAAGACCGACGTGCAGCCCCTGCTTAACGAAGGCGCGCGCAAGGAAGACATCGCGGCGTCCATTTTCCAGGCCGTGGTCACGCAGACCATCTCGGGTTTGGCGTGCGGCCGTCCGATCCGCGGCAACGTGGCGCTTCTGGGCGGCCCGCTGCAGTACCTGTCCGAGCTGGACAAACGCTTCTGCGAAACGCTCGGTCTTGACGACGAGCATGCTATCCGTCCCGAGAACGCGCATTTGTTCGTGGCGAGCGGCGCCGCGCTGTGCGGCGCACAGGGCAAGGCCGAGCTTCTGTCCGACGTGCTGGAGCGCCTGCGCAACCTGGGAGATATCCAGGGCAGCGAAGTGGTGCGCCTGGATCCGCTGTTCGCCGACGAAGGGGAATTCGCCGAATTCAAAGAGCGCCACGACCGCGAGAAGGTCAAGCGCGGCGACCTGATGGCTTACACGGGCACCGCGTATCTGGGCATCGACGCCGGATCCACGACGTTCAAGGCCGCATTGGTCGGTGAAGACGGCGAGCTTCTGTGGAGCTCGTATTGCAACAACAAGGGCGATGTGCTGGGCACGGCCAAGCGCGCGATCGCCGATATGTACGGAGCGCTGCCGGTGGACGCTACCACGGGCGAGCCGTTCGTGACCATCGGACATGCCACCGTGACCGGTTACGGCGAGGCTCTGCTGCTGGAAGCGCTGCGCGTCGATTCGGGCGAAATCGAGACGGTGGCCCATCTGCGCGGCGCGCAGGAAATGCTGCCCGGCGTCGAGTTCATCCTGGACATCGGCGGCCAGGACATGAAATGCCTGCGCGTGCGCGACGGCGTGATCGACCATATCATGCTCAACGAGGCGTGCTCGTCGGGCTGCGGCAGCTTCATCGAAAGCTTCGCCAGCGGTCTGAACCTGGATGTGACCGAGTTCGCCAAGACGGCCAACGCCGCCAAGCATCCGGTCGATCTGGGAAGCCGCTGCACGGTGTTCATGAACAGTCGCGTGAAGCAGGCGCAGAAAGAAGGCGCCACGGTGGGCGACATCGCCGCCGGTCTGGCCATTTCGGTCATCAAGAACGCATTGTTCAAGGTGATTAAAATCCGCGACCCGCGCGAGGTGGGCGACAAGGTGATCGTGCAGGGCGGAACGTTTCTCAACGACGCCGTGCTGCGTGCTTTCGAGCAGCTTTCGGGCGCGAATGCGGTACGTCCCGATATCGCGGGCAATATGGGCGCATACGGTGCCGCGCTTCTGGCGCGCGACCGCGCGAAGGGCGAGCGCCCCGTATCGACGCTGCTTTCGCTCGAGCAGATCGAGGCGCTCGAGCCGACGCATAGGACCGTTCGCTGCAAGGCGTGCTCCAACCACTGCCTGCTTACGGTGAACGATTTCGGCGTGGACGAGAACACCGGCAAGCACCGTCGCTTCATCACGGGCAACCGCTGCGAGAAAGGCGCGGGCGTGCTGGGCGAATCGTCCAACGTGCCGAATCTGTTCGACTACAAGAGCCATCGCCTGTTCGACTACGAGCCGCTTTCCGCCGACGATGCGCCGCGCGGCACGGTGGGCATTCCGCGTGCGCTGAACATGTACGAGAACTACCCGTTCTGGTTCACCTTCTTCACGAAGCTGGGCTATCGCGTGGTGCTTTCCGATGCGTCGTCCAAAAAGACCTACGAGGCGGGCATCGAGAGCATGCCGTCCGAAAGCGTGTGCTATCCGGCCAAGCTTTCGCACGGCCACGTGATGAACCTGCTGGAAAAAGGCGTCGATTTCATCTGGATGCCGTGCGCCAAATGGGAGCGTCAGGAAGACGCCGGCGCGGGCAACCACTTCAACTGCCCGATCGTGGCCAGCTATTCCGAGGCTTTGCGCCTGAACATCGACGAGCTGCGCACTTCCGACGCGAAGTTCTTGAACCCGTGGCTGCCCTACGACCAGAAGGACAAGCTCAAAGAGCGCCTGTTCGTTGAGCTGTACGAGAATTTCGCCGACGCCACGTGCCGTCGTGCCGTCGCGCCCACGCGCGCCGAAGTGTCCGATGCTGTGGAGGCCGCCTGGGCCGAAGACATGGCGTTCAAGGACGATATCCGCGCCAAGGGCGAGGAGACGCTGCGCTGGATGGAGGAGACCGGCACGCATGGCATCGTGCTGGCAGGCCGCCCGTACCATAACGACCCCGAAATCAACCATGCCATCCCCGAGCTTCTGACCAGCTTCGGCCTGGCGGTGCTTACGGAGGATTCCATCGCGCATCTGGGCACGTTGGAACGTCCGATCCGCGTGGTGGACCAGTGGATGTATCACACGCGTCTGTACGCCGCCGCCAAGGTGGCCACGCAGCGCGACGATCTTGATTTGATCCAGCTGAACAGCTTCGGTTGCGGCCTGGACGCGTTGACCACCGACCAGGTGCAGGAAATCCTTGAGGCATCGGGCAAGGTGTATACCGTGCTCAAGATCGACGAAGTGTCCAACCTGGGCGCCGCGCGCATCCGTGTGCGTTCGTTGTTGGCGGCGTTGAAGGACAAGGCAGACGAGCGCGCCGAGGCGAACAGGACTCCCATGGCATGTCCTACGGTGGCCATGAACAAGGAATACAGCACCGAGGCGGCCGTTCCCGAAGACGAGATGAAAGAGCATTCCCATCATGCCAAGATCCGCATGGACAACAAGACGGGCGTGACCGAGGCCGAGGCCGCGCGCGTGGTGGCGCAGGCCGACGCGTTGATCAAGCAGCGCGCGTGCGCGTCCACCGAGTTCGAGAAGGTGCAGTTCACCAAGGAGATGAAGGAGGCCGGCTACACCATTCTGTGTCCGCAGATGGCGCCGATCCACTTCGACCTGCTGGTCGAGATCTTCCACAGGAACGGCTACAACTTCGAGCTTCTGCCCAGCGTGGACCACGGCGCGGTGGATGCCGGACTGAAATACGTCAATAACGATATCTGCTATCCGTCCATCCTGGTTACGGGCCAGATCATGGAGGCCGTGATGAGCGGTCGCTACGATACCGACAAGCTGGCAGTGATCATCACGCAGACGGGCGGCGGTTGCCGCGCCACCAACTATATCGCGCTGATCCGCAAGGCGTTGGCTGCGGCGGGGCTGGGGCATATCCCCGTGATTTCGTTGTCGTTCAAGAAGCTCGAGGAGAGCAACCCCGGCTTCGAAATCACGCCTGCGATGCTGCTGCAGGCGGTCTACGGCGTGCTCTACGGCGACTTGCTGATGACGTGTCTGTATCGCACGCGTCCTTACGAAGCCGAGCCGGGTGCCGCCAACGCGCTGTTCGACCATTGGATGGGCGTGTGCAAGGGCCAGCTGGCCGCGGGTCTTTCGCGTGGCGAGTGGAAGCGCACCGTGCGCCAGATCGTGGAAGATTTCGACACGCTGCCGCTGGTAGGCGAGGGCACCAAGCCGCGTGTGGGCGTGGTGGGCGAGATCCTGGTGAAGTTCCACCCCACGGCGAACAACCAGATCATCGACGTGATCGAGCGCGAGGGTTGCGAGGCCGTGGTGCCGGGCTTGACGGAATTCTTCCTGTTCGGCCTTGCCGGCGCGATCTTCCAGAAGGACCCGCTGGGCCGTTCTGCCAAGGGCGCGCTGGGAAGCCGCATCGCGCTGGCCGCCATTGACAAGTTCCGCAAGCCCGTCAACGACGCGCTGCGGGCGTCGCACCGCTTCGAGGCGCCGGCCGATATCTACGAGCTGGCGGGCTACGCGAGCGAGATTTTGAGCCTGTGCAATTCGATGGGCGAAGGCTGGCTGCTGACCGCCGAGATGGTGGAGCTCATTTGCACGGGTGCGCCCAATGTGGTGTGCACCCAGCCGTTCGCATGCCTGCCGAACCATGTGGTTGGCAAGGCCGTGATCAAAGAGTTGCGTCGCAGGTATCCCGAGAGCAACATCGTGGCGGTCGACTACGACCCGGGCGCTTCCGAGGTCAACCAGCTCAATCGCATCAAGCTTATGATCAGCGTGGCGAAGGCCAATTTGGAGGGCAAGGAGGCCGAGGCGCGTCGGATGCGCGACGTGGCGCGCGCCGCCGACAAGGTGGCGGCCGATGCGGTTGCCGGCTGCGCGTGCGGATGCGGCAGCGCCGAAGAGGAGGGCGCATTCGAAGTACAGGAAAGACGCGCCGAGCGATAGTGCGCCGAGGCCATGCCGGGCGGCGATAGATGATCAAGCGGGGGCGGAACACGCGGTTCCGTCCCCGCTTTTGTTTGCCAGGCGTCGGTTCCGTACGCCGAAGACGATTTGAAGAAAGTTAATTGATACTAACTTTGTAGCGTTTATCGGTTATGATGGCGGCGAAAAACAAGAAGGAGCCAGCCATGTCTGACAAGAAAAAGAACGCTGCCAAGAAGCTTTCGAAAAAACAGCTGAAGAAGCAGGCGAAAAAACAGGAGAAGGCGGTGCGCAAGGCCGCCAAGAAGCTCGCGAAAAAGCTTGCGCCCGGCAAGGCGAAGCCGTCCAAGGCCAAAGCCGCGAAGACGGGCAAGGCGGTCGCTTCGGGTGCCGCATCGTTCCAGCTCAACCTGGGTACCTGTCCGTGCTGCAGCAAGCACTGCCCGCTTGCGAAACCGAAATGCGGCAAGGGTCGCGCCGTTGCGCGCAAGAAGCGCGCGCGTCTGACGGGCGATGCCGCCGCATAGGCGTTTCGCCGGCACCGCGACGGGCGGGTGCGGGAATGTTTCCGCGCCCGCCCGTCTTTTTTGCCGCAGGACTTCGGCTCCGCTTCGCGGCTGCATGATACGATTCGCTGCGCCGCATGCATTCGGCATCGGCGTTCGCAACACGGGAGCGGAGGGTGCGATGGTTTCGGTTTCGGCGTCATCGAAGAAAGTGCTCGGCGTCGTCACGCTGGTCGTGTTGTTTGCGGCGTTCGGAATTTTGTTCGCAGGTGAGTGGGCGCCCTCCATCGGGTATATGGGTCTGGCGCGCTATCTGTGCATGGCGGCCGGCTTCGTCCTGTTCGCCTTTTCGTTCGTCGGCTTCGCCATCATGCTGGTCGTGGCCTCGCAGGAGCGTAAGGGCGGCGCGAGTGCGGGCTTTGCGGCAACTGCGGCCCGGTTCGCGCGGGAAGTCGGCCGGTTCGCCGTGGCTTGCATCGCCTATGCGGGTTCGGCCTTCGTGGCGCTCGGCGTGATCGTCGCGTTCGGCGAGGGCGCGCCGACGCCCGTGCGCTTGCTCAAGCTGGTCGCGGTTTTGGCCGTCTGCATCGGCATCGCCGTATCGTATCGTCTCTATCGCAAGAAGCATCCGGTTTCGTACGACATGCTCGGCAGCGCCGGCATCGCGGCTCTGTTCGTGCTGCTTACGGTCGGCAGTTTGGCTATCGGCGTCATTCAATCCAAAGATGCTTTGATCGATCTGATGCGCGGTCCGCAGACCGAGCTATGCTGGCTTGCCGAGGTCGAGGAGGACCTCGCGACCGGCCGCTACAGGGGGTTCAGCCAGGACACGCTCGAAATGACGTTCAAGACCCTCGATGATCGATCGATTCATATCAGCGTCGCCGAAAACGACCGCCCCGGTCTTGCCGACGTGGTCAGCGCCGAAGGCGTGGTGTGGCTGACGTACTTCCCCGAAAGCGGCGTGTACGTATCCGCGAAACCGGGTCTGGACGACTATCTCGCCGCAGGCGGGCAGTAGTGTCGCGCTTACGCGGTCGGTTGCATGCGCATTTCGAAGCGCAAGCGGGCTTCTTTGGAAAAAAGAGGCGTCCGAGGTCAAAAAATGCGAGGTTTGGCACGGGTATGCCGCGCATGGCGCGCCTGCGAAAAATCTGACCTGGGGAAACGTCGACACGGAGGTCCGAATATCGGCGTTTCGGTGGCCTGCGCTCCGTATTTCGTGGCAGAGCCTCGAAAAAATGGCCGAAGAGCCCCGATTTTTCCAAAGAAGTCTTTTTGAACGCCATGCAGCGTCGGCGCGTTTTCGAAAATGACTTTGCCGAGCCTCCTGCAGTACAAATTGCCGAAGGCTCGGCGCCGAGCGGCGCGTTTATGCGGTCGGGTCCATTTCGGGCAGGTGCTCTTCGCGCATTTCGGTTTCGATTTCGCGGTCGGTGGCGCTTTTACGGCTGGGCAGCGCGATGTCCATGTCGAAATCGACGGGCTTGGTGACAAGGCTCACCAGCGGCACGATCGCCATGGAGAGCACCATGGCAAGCGCGCCGCAGTTGATCGGGCTTGCGATCAGCGGCGTGCCGAAGAACCCGGCGATCATGTTTCCGGTGGTCAGTCCGACGCCCACGACGAAGCTCGCCCATACGGCCGCCTTGCTGACGCGCTTGCTGTACAGGCCCCAGAAAAACGGGCCCAAAAACGCGCCTGCCAGCGCGCCCCAGCTGATCGACATGAGCTGTGCGATGAACGTGATCGAGCTGTTGTACTGCACCAATGCGATGGCGGCCGAAATGATCACGAACAGCACCAGCAGCCCGCGCATCCACAGAAGCTGGCTCTTCTCGCTCATATCCTTGATTACATTGCCCTTCAGCAGGTCGAGCGTCAGCGTGGAAGACGACGTCAGCACGAGGGAGCTCAGCGTGCTCATGGAAGCGGAAAGCACCAGCACGATCACGAGGCCGACAAGGATATCGGGCAGCCCTGAAAGCATAGTGGGAATGATGGAGTCGTAGACGGGCGTACCGTTGGCGGAGTACGCGATCCGGTCGCCATACAGGCGTCCGAAGCCGCGTTCGCCCTGATATAATCCAGATCGAACTTCATGAGAAGCTGACCCCTCTTCACCTTCTGTCCATCCT
>USLD01000040.1 GCA_900555495.1 uncultured Slackia sp.
GCGGACGATCTTCTTCGCATTGATGGCGTTCTCGAACAGGTCGCCGTCAAGACCCATGACGACGTTGGAGAACATCTGGATGAAGCGGCGATAGCTGTCCCACGAGAAACGGGGGTTCTCGGTGTGCTTGATCAGGCCGTTGATGGACTGGTCGTTCAGGCCCAGGTTGAGAACCGTGTCCATCATGCCCGGCATGGACATGGGAGCGCCGGAACGCACGGAGACGAGCAGGGGATCTTCGGAGTCGCCGATCTTCTTGCCGATGCGACGCTCCAAATCGAGGCGGTACTGCTCGATTTCGTCAAGCGCGCCCTCGGGCCAGGTGTTGTCGGCATTGGCGTATTCCATACAGGTCTGACAGGTGATGGTGAATCCCGGAGGCACAGGAAGGCCGATCACGGCCATCTCGGCGAGGTTCGCGCCCTTGCCGCCAAGGATGTACTTCATATCCTTGTTGCCCTCGGTAACGTTGTTGCCCTCGGCGTCCTTACCGAACGCGTAGACACGCTTGACGTCAGCAGTCACTGTATTCTCCTTCGTGATAGATACCCTACTGCACAAAGAGCAATATTACTCAAAGATGGTCTTTTGGAACGGATGAGCCAGCTCATAGTAGCGTAAAATCTCCTGAGCGGTTTCTTCTACGGCCTTATTGTCCGTTCTGATGACGATGCAGCCCAGTTTGCGCATCAGCGCGCGGGCCTCTTCGAGGTCCTGATAGACCATCTCGGGCTCGGCATAGCTCGCCGCCACGGTGGCTGCGCCGCGCCCGGCGCCGCCGAGCCTGCGCGAGCGGATGCCTACCAGCACGTCGGGCGTCGTCATCAATCCGAAGATCCTCGAGGGGTCGCAATCGTAGATTTCCTTCGGGGGTTCGACGCCCAGGGCGAGCGGCACATTGGCCACCTTATAGCCCTCCATACCCATATATATAGAGATGGGCGTCTTCGACGAGCGGGACACGCCGAGCAGCACGATGTCGGCCTCGGCGAGGTCTTGCGGGTTGCGGCCGTCGTCGTGTTCCACCGTGAATTCCATGGCGGCGATACGACGGAAGTAGTGGGCGTCGGTCGTACGCAGCAGCCCGGGGTTGTTGCGCGGCGAAAGGCCCGATGCGTCGGCCAGAGCGTGGATAGGCGTGCTCATGATGTCGACGCCGTGCAGGCCCGCCTCCTGGCAGAACGCGCGCAGCCTCGAACGCATTTCAGGATCGACCAGCGTGAAGAACACCACCAAGTCGCCCTTGAGCCCCGCCTCGCGATAACGCTCCTGATGCGAGGTGAGGAAGTTCACGATCTCGTCGAAATTGCGCGCCTTGGGCAAAATCTCGATATACGGCTCGGGAACGCCGAATTGGCCCGCGGCCGCTCGGGCGAGCGTGTGTGCGGTGGCGCCGAGGGAGTCGCTGACGATATAGATGGTAGGAAGCGGAGAATCGTTGTGAACGCAGATATGCTCTCGCAAGTCTCCCGACATGGCCTCTCCCCTTTCCGTGCGTCGAAACCCGACGCAGCGATACGATTGGGCGAAGCGGCATAAGCCGCCTGGACGAAAATCCGTCCGTAGTTCTGCCCAATATACAAAAAACCGGCCCCCGTAAAAACGGGAAGCCGGTTCATCCATAGAAACGGAATCGATACGCGCGCTATCGGCGTCGATTACTTGGCGAGCTGACCGAAGTCGGCCACGCGGGCGAACACGTCGACGAAACGGTTCAGGATACGCAGACGGTTCTCACGCAGCGCGACATCCTCGTCCATGACCATGACCTTCTCGAAGAACAGGTCGACGGGCTTGCGCAGCGAGGCGAGCTCGGCGAGGGCTTCGGGATAATCGTCGGCATCGAGGGCGCGGGCCACGCGGCCTTCGGCCTGAACGACCGCGCAGGCCAGCGCATGCTCGACCTCGGAGAGCAGCGATTCGTCGTAATCGCAGCCCAACGATGCGTCGCGCAGATTGTTGGCACGGGCGTAAGCGATGGCCAAGTCGGCGAAGGTCTCGGGAGCTTCCTGGCGCGCATGCTCGAGAGCATGGACGCGGTTGATGAGCTCGAGCGGCTCGCGCACGCCTGCGGCGAGCACGGCGTCGATGGCGTCGGCGCTGCTGCCGCCATCGCGCACCATGACCTTCGTACGCGTGATGAAGAACTCGATGACCTGTTCGCGCACGGCAGCGGCATCGAATTCGATGCCGTCGGCGGCGTATGCGGCCAAAGAGGCGTCGATCGCAGGAACCAGCTCGACGTCGATCGCGTCATCGCCGGTCAGCATGGCCACGATGCCGAGGGCGCTGCGGCGCAGGGCGAACGGGTCGGAAGAGCCCGTCGGAGCCTGATCGACCGCGAACAGGCCGCAGATCGTATCGAGCTTGTCGGCGAACGCGACGGCCTTGCCCACACGGGTCGCGGGGGTGGCGTCGCCCGAGAAGCGAGGACGGTAGTGGTCGGCGATGGCGCCTGCCACCACATCGGTCTCGCCCGCGGCCTTGGCATAGTAGGATCCCATGATGCCCTGGACGCTCGTGAACTCGACGACCGCGCCCGTCACCAGGTCGGCCTTGCACAGGTAGGCCGCGCGCAGGGCGTCCGCCTTCTCCTGGCCTTCGAGGCCGGCGGCGGCGCACAGGTGCTCGACCAGCTTGACGATGCGCTTGGTCTTGGCAAGCGTGGTGCCCAGCTTCTCCTGGAAGACGACCTCGTCGAGATGCTCGACGTAGGACTCCAGCGGAGCCTTGAGGTCTTCGTCGTAGAAGAACTTGGCGTCATAGAGACGGGCCGCCACGACGCGCTGGTTGCCGTCGACGATGTTCGCCTCGAACTCGGGGTTGCCGTTCGAGGTGATCAGGAACTTGTTCGCAAGCGAGCCGTCGGCGTTGAACAGCGGGAAGTAGCGCTGATGGACGAGCATCGCGTCGACGATGATTTCCTTCGGCACGGCCAGGAACAGCTCGTCGAACTCGCCCACCATGACCGTGGGATACTCGGAGAGGTTCACGACCTCGGCGAGGGTCTTCGCGGGAAGCTCGGCGGTCAGGCCGCATGCCTTCTCGGCCTCGGCCACCTGGGCGCGAATGGACTGCTCGCGCTCCTGCTCGGTCACGACGACGAACGCGTTGCGGATCGTGTCGATCAGCTGGTCGGCGTGGGCCACGGCATGCGGGCCGGGAGCCAGGAAGCGGTGGCCGCGGGTCTCGTTGCCGGCCTCGAGGCCTGCGAAACGGACCGGGACGACAGCGTCGCCCAGCATGGCCACGATCCAGCGCACCGGGCGCGAGAAGTACTGGCTCGTGGTGCCCCAACGGCACGACTTAGGCCAAGAGATGGACGCGATAACGCCCTCGAGCACCTCGGGCAGCAACGCGGCCACGTCGGCGGCAGGGGTCTCCTTCACCGCATAGACGTACTCGACGCCGCCCTCGTCGCGGCGCTCGAGCGTAGACACGTCGACGCCCTTGCCGCGCGCGAAGCCGGCAGCGGCCTTGGTCGGATTGCCGTCAGCGTCGAACGCGATCTTGGCGGCGGGGCCGCGGAACTGCTCGACGGTGGCCTCGGTGCGCTCGGGCACGCCCTCGACGATCGCGATCAGACGGCGAGGCGTGGAATACACCTTGACTTCGTCGAAGGGAACGCGGGCGGATGCCAGCGCTTCGGAGACCAAGCGCGGCAGCTGCTCGGTCGCGGCATGCAGGTCGAATGCGGGAAGCTCTTCGGTGCCGATTTCGAATGCGAGCGTGGTCTTTTCCATCCTATGCCTCCTTCGAATCGGCTTCGGGCTCGATGCCCACGACATGCTCCATATACGACGCGCAGCACGCCTTGGCGATCGTGCGGACGCGAAGGATGTAGCCCATGCGCTCGGTCGCAGAGATAACGCCGCGCGCGTCGAGCAGGTTGAAGGCGTGGCAGCATTTCAGAACGCTGTCGTACGCCGGAAGCGGCAGGCCCGCTTCGAGGGTGCGCAGGCACTCGGCCTCGCGGTCGTTGAACTCCTGGAACAGGAAGTCGGTGTCGGCCACCTCGAAGTTATAGCGCGAATACTGACGCTCGTTTTCGAGATAGACGTCGCCGTAGGTGAAGACGATGCCGTCCTTGCCACGGCTCCACACGATGTCGAACATGCTGTCGACGCCCTGGATGTACATCGTCAGACGCTCGAGGCCGTAGGCGATTTCCACGGGAACGGGGCTGCACTCGAAGCCGCCGACCTGCTGGAAGTAAGTGAACTGGGTCACTTCCATGCCGTCGATCCAGACCTCCCAACCAAGGCCCCATGCGCCCAGCGTCGGGCTTTCCCAGTCGTCTTCGACGAAGCGCACGTCGTGCTTATCGGTGTCGATGCCGATGGCGCGCAGGCTGCCCAGATAGAGCTCCTGGATGTCGTCCGGAGAGGGCTTCATGAGGACCTGGAACTGATAATAGAACTGCGTGCGGTTGGGGTTTTCGCCGTAGCGGCCGTCGGTGGGACGGCGGCAGCCCTGCACGTAGCAGGTGCGCCAGGTGTCGGGGCCCAGCGAGCGAAGCGTGGTCGCAGGCGCATTGGTGCCCGCGCCGACTTCGTTATCGTAAGGCTGCAGCACCACGCAGCCCAGATCGGCCCAGTAACGCTGCAGCGTCAGGATGATGTCCTGGAAGCTGAGCGCGTCGGGCTTAGCAGCATGACTCATGATTAAAGCACTCCTATATGATCGAGGGGCCAGTAGATCGCGACGGCGCGTCCACTCACGGACGTCTCGTCGATGGAACCGAAATAACGCGAGTCGGCCGAATTGGTGCGATTGTCGCCCATGACCCAGATCTCGCCTTCGGGAACCGTGTACGGATAGAGGATATCGACGCCCGACGCCGTCTTAAGAGGCGCGGTCGGCTTGCCTTGAGTATAGGGCTCGTCGAGCGGCACCCCGTCGACGTAGACGACGCCTTCGATCAAATCGACCGTCTGGCCTCCCGTGGCGATGGCACGCTTGATCAGCGTGCGGCCGGGGATTTCAGGATCGTCGAACGTGATGATGTCGCCCGGTTCGACGTCGCGGAAGTAGTAGGTGATCTTCTCGGACCAGACGTTGTCGCCGATTTCGATCGTGTCCTCCATCGAGCCTGAGGGAATGGTGTACGGACAGACCACGAACGTCTGCAGACCCCACACCAAAGCCACCACGAGCAGGATGTAGCCCGCCCACGACAGGACGGTTCTCAGCATGCCGCGCGAACGCGGCGTCGCATGCTGGCCATAGCTCACGGAAAATCCTCCTATGAAATGAAAAGGCGCCCTACAGACGCCTTAGAATGCCTCGCCGTGCAATGATAGCAAAAAAGCCCGTTCATCCTCGGTTATATTCGCCGTCTCCAGCAAATCGGGACGCAGGCGCGCAGTGCGCAGCAGAGACTGTTCGCGTCGCCATTTCTCGATGGCGGCGTGATTGCCCGACCTCAAGATATCGGGAACATCCATGCCGCGATAGCTGGCGGGACGCGTGTATTGCGGGTATTCGAGCAAGCCGTCGTAGAAGCTCTCGTCGATGGCGCTTCCCTCGTCGCCGAGGACGCCGTCGAGCAGCCTGACCACGGCGTCGATCACCACCATCGATGCGAGCTCGCCCGAGGTCAGCACGTAATCGCCCAATGAGATGCAGCGATCGGCCAGCGTGTAGACGCGTTCGTCGATGCCTTCGTAGTGCCCGCAGATAAACAGCAGGCGGTCTTGCGAGGACAACTCGGTGGCCACGCCCTGGTCGAAAGGCTCGCCGCACGGGGTGAGAAAAATCGTGTAAGGCTTCGGGCCCGCGGCAGCGATGTCATCGTACGCTTCGAAGATGGGCTCGCACTTCATGACGAGGCCCTGGCCTCCGCCGTAAGGGTCGTCATCGGTGGTGCGATGGCGGTCATGCGTCCAATCGCGCAGATCGTAGGCATGGAAATCAAGCGCGCCGCATGCCTGGGCGCGCTTCATGATCGATTCCCCCATCACGGAATCGTACATGTGGGGGAATGTCGAAAGCGTTTCTATCTTCATGATGCTATGCGTCGTCCTCGGCCGAACCGTTATCGGCCGCATCCAGATCGACGAGGCCGTACGGCAAATCCATCGTAAGCACGCGTTCTTCATCGTCGAATTCGACGATGAAGTCGTCGACGAGAGGAATCAAGACCTCCCCCGTCGCGCCCGCGACGATCAAAAGATCCTGCGTAGGCATTTCCTGCACGTCCTCGATCGTTCCGATGGTGCCGAGCGTGCTGTCGACGACCAGGAATCCCGCCAGGTAATCGGCGCTCGAATGCATGAAGTCTTCGAAATCTTCGGGCAGGTCGGCACGAGGCAGTGGCTTCCCATAAGAAGCTCCGCCGTGTCGCGGTCTTTCACGCGGTCGAATTCGACGGCGTATTCGCCTGCTCCGAGATGCTGCACGCCGCGCACGCGGGCCTTACGGGGCCCGTCGAGCGTCGGCGGCACGAAATGCACGTCCAAACCCTCGCATAGAAGGAAAGGAAGGCCGCGCACGGAGCGTGCGACAAGCCTTCCTTTGAGACCTTGGGTTGCGATGAGTTCAGCTACGTCAGCCCAACGACGCGCCATAAGCTAATCCTCGATGAGCTCGACCTCGACATCGCCGCCGTCGGCGCAGGCCGCGGCGCGAGCGAGGACGCGGATGGACTTGATGACGCGGCCCTGGCGGCCGATGACCTTTCCGGCGTCATCGGCGGCGACGCGAATCTCGACGAGCTCGGCGCCGCTCTCCGAAAACGAAGAGGACACCTCGACGGCCTCTTTGTCTTCGACAAGAGGTTCGACGATTTCACGCACCAAGGCGACGATGTCGGATGACGTCTGAGACATTGCTACTGAGCCTTCTTGGCGGTCTCGATGAGACGCTTGACGGTGTCAGTGGGCTGAGCGCCGTTGGCGACCCACTTCTCGACCTTCTCGAGGTCCAGAACGATCTCGGAGGGCTCGACGTTGGGGTTGTAGCGGCCGACCTGCTCGATGTAGCGACCGTCACGAGGGCTATGGGCGTCGGCAACGACCACGCGGTAGATCGGCTTCTTCTTGGCGCCATGGCGGGCGAGACGAATCTTAACTGCCATTTCAGTAGACTCCTTCATGTATACAAGTTACTTCAAAAAACATGCGAGGGGACATGATATAACGTACCACCTCGTTTTTCAAGCGTCCGCGCCTTGCAAACCGGCAAGAACGCGGACGAATCGACGAATGATGCGCCTAGTGGCGGCGGCGCGGGGTGCGATGCTCGTTGTTCGCAGCCTCGCGGTTGGCACGGCCCGGACGACGGTCGGTGCGCTCGCGACGACCCTCGCCGCGGTTCTCGCGTCCCTCGCGTCCCTCGCCGCGCGGCTCGCGGGCAGGGGCGCTTCCCTCGGGAGCGTCGGGCTTGTCGAGACGGTCGAGCGAGATCTTGCCGTTCTTCGGATCGATCTCGATGACTTCGACCTTCACCACGTCGCCCATATTGAGGACGTCTTCGACCTGGCCTACGCGGCCGTTGGCCATGCGGGAGATGTGCAGCAAGCCGTCCTTAGAAGGCGTGAGCTTGACGAACGCGCCGAAGCTCTGGATGCCGACGACGGGGCCTTCGTAGACCTCGCCCACCTCGGGCTCCTTGACGATGGCCTCGATGGCAGCGCGCGCGGCGCGGCCCGCCTCCTGGTCGACGGCGGCCACATGCACGGTGCCGTCTTCCTGGATGTCGATGCTGGCGCCGGTGGAATCCTGGATCCCGCGGATCGTTTCGCCGCCCTTGCCGATGACCTCGCGGATCTTCTCGACCGGGATATGGATGGTCTCGATGCGCGGAGCGGTGTCGCGCAGCTCTTCACGCGGCGCGGAGATTTCGTCGAGCATGGCGGACAGGATATGGGCGCGGCCTTCCTTGGCCTGCTGGAGCGCACGGCCGAGGATCTCGGTGGACAGGCCCTTGGCCTTGTTGTCCATCTGCAGAGCGGTGATGCCGTTGGCGGTACCCGTCACCTTGAAGTCCATGTCGCCGAGGAAGTCCTCGAGACCCTGGATGTCGGAGAGGATGACGACGTCGTCGCCCTCCTTGATCAGGCCCATGGCGATGCCGGAAACAGGCGCCTTGATAGGCACGCCCGCATCCATGAGCGCCAGAGTGGAACCGCAGGTGGAAGCCATGGACGAAGAGCCGTTGGACTCGAGGATCTCGGACACCACGCGGATCGCATAGGGGAACTCGTCCTCAGAGGGCAGGATCGGCAGGATGGCGCGCTCGGCGAGGGCGCCATGGCCGATTTCGCGGCGCTTCGGGGCGCCCATGCGGCCCACTTCGCCCGTGCAGTACGGCGGGAAGTTGTACTGGTGCATGTAGCGCTTGGATTCCTGCGGGTCGATCGTGTCGAGACGCTGGGCCTCGTTGAGCAGGCCCAGGGTGCACACGGACAGCGCCTGGGTCTGGCCGCGCTGGAACAGGCCGGAGCCGTGGACGCGGGGCAGGTAGCCCGGACGGATGTAGAGCGGGCGGATCTCGGTGGCGCTACGGCCGTCGGCGCGCTCGCCCGTCTCGATCACCATGGTGCGCATGGCATGCTTCTCGAGGGCCTTGCAGGCGGCGGCGATGTCGCTGCGCCACATCTCGCGCTCCTCCTCGGAGAAGTCGTTCTCCTTGATGGACGCCTTGAGCTCTTCGACCTTGCCCATGCGGGAGAGCTTGTCGGCGTCTTTGAGGGCCGCGCTCATCTCGTCGAAGTGGGCGTTCACGCGCTCGGCGATCGAAGGATCGGCCACGTGGATCGGGTACTCCTTGGGCTCGGGAGCCACGAGGGCCAAGAACTCGGCCTGCTTCTCGCAGAACGCGGCGATGGCCTCCTGGCCGAACTCCATGGCGGCGAGCATGTCTTCCTCGGTCACCTCGTCGGCGCCGGCCTCGACCATGGAGATGTAGTCGCGGGTGCCTGCGATCGTGAGCTCGAGGTCGGAGTTCTCCTGCTCGGCATAGGTGGGATTGACGATGAATTCGCCGGTCTCCTTATCGCGGGCGATGCGAACGCAGGCCGCGGGACCGTCGAAGGGGGTGCCGCCGCACAGAAGCGCAGCAGACGCGCCGCCGACGCAGATGCAGTCGGGCGGGTTCTGGCCGTCGCAGGCCAGCGTGGTGGCGACCACGTGGACTTCCTGCTTGAAGCCGTCGGCGAAGCCGGGACGGATCGGACGGTCGATCATACGGGCGGTCAGCGTGCCCTTGTCGGAGGGCTTCG
>USLD01000041.1 GCA_900555495.1 uncultured Slackia sp.
TGGCCGGAAGCGAAGCTGTGCGTCGAATACGATAGCGACGCTCACCATACGGGCTCCGAACGCATCGCCCATGATTCGTGGCGCCGCGGCGAGCTGGAACTGACGGGATTCATGGTGGTAACCGTGACGAGGCGCCAGCTTTATGACCGGGTGGCAATGGATCGGCTGGTGCGTTTGCTGGCGAAGCGGCTCGGTTTTCGCGTACGCAGGCGAGAAGAAGGTTACGAAGAGCGCCATAGAAGCTTGCGTCGGATGCTTCTTTGGAAAAAATAGGCGTTCGAGGTCATTTTTTGCGAGGTTTGGCACGAAAACGCGCGCATCGTGGGCTTTTCGCGGGACTTTTCCTCGATGAGGCAGCGTTTCCCCAGGTCATGGAAATCGGTGTTGTCTTGAGGGTTCGAGATTCGTGGCAGAACCTCGAAAAAATGGCATGAGACGGGAAATTTTTCCAAGATTCGATTCGTGTGACGGCTCGATGTCTGAACGCGCGCGTCATTACGTCGAAGACGCGCAGGGAAGGGCTTTGCTCGGCGGTTCCGGCACGCCTGGCGAGGCGGCTGCGATCGATGGACGTGGCCGGGCGAGGCGTTCTGCTTCGGTCGTGCGAAACAATGGCACCTATCGGGTCTTTTGTGGCACAATAGCGAAGTTATACGTAATTTGCGGCGATGCATGGGGCACCGTCGCGCAAGGCGACTGTAGAGGGAGATTATGATGCCTTCGAATTCAGGCTCTTCGAGCGCTTCGAAGAATCGGCGAAAAACATCGCAGCATGTGAACCGTCGTAACGTGTGGTTGCTTATCGCCACCACGTTGCTCGTCATCGGTTCGGTGTTCATGTTCACGCCCCCGCAAGAGAAGATCAACCAAGGCCTCGACATCCAGGGCGGTCTGTCGGTGGTTCTCACCGCGAAAGGCGATGATGGCTCCGCCGTCTCCGCTGAAGACATGGAGAAGTCGCGAGCCATTATCGAAAGTCGCGTGAACTCGCTCGGCGCATCCGAGGCTACCGTCGCCTTGCAGGGCACCGACCAGGTTCTGGTCCAGATTCCCGGCCTTTCCGATACGGAGGAAGCCCTCGCCACGATCGGCAAGACGGGCAAGCTCGAGTTCGCCCGCCTCGACTCGTTCACCGACGAAGAGGTGCGCACCAAGATCGAGACCGGTCAGTACATGGAGCAGGAAAGCGTCACCGACGCCATGGGCAACAGGTTCCCCACGAGCGAGCAGAAGCTGACGCTGCACGTCGAGGAGGGCACCTACACGCCGATCGTCACGGGCGACGATATCGAACGCGTCACGGTGGGCCAGGCTAGCGAGGCTTCGACCGACTACGCGGTCAACCTGAAGCTCGATTCCGAGGGTGCAGCCGCCTTCGCCCAGGCCACCAAGGAGCTCGCTCCCACTAAGGGCCAGATCGTGATCATCCTCGACGGCGTGGTGCAGTCCGCTCCCGCCGTGCAGGGCGAAATCCCCAACGGCGACGTCTCGATCACGGGCGGCTACACGCTCGACGAGGCTAAGAGCATGCAGACCGTGCTCGAGTCCGGCTCGCTGCCGGTGAGCTTCGAGTTCGCGCAGAGCCAGACGGTCGGACCTACTTTGGGCCAGGACGCGTTGGCTTCGGGCGTGCTCGTCGCGGGCATCGGTCTTGCTCTCGTCATGCTGTATCTGCTGCTGTTCTATCACGGCCTCGGCCTTATCACGGCTGCTGCGATGGCCGTGTTCGCCGCGCTGTATCTGGGCATTCTCGCCACGCTCTCGCATTTCGGCCTGTTCAGTTTGTCGCTTGCGGGCATCGCCGGCATCGTGCTCACCATCGGTATGGCCGCCGACTCGTCCATTCTGACCCTCGAGCGTTTCCGCGAGGAAATCCGCATGGGCCGCAGCGTCCGTGCCGCCTCGAAGACGGGCGTGCGCCACGGCATCATGACGTCGATCGACGCCGACCTGGTCACTCTGGTCTCTGCGTTGACGCTGTTCCTTCTGGCCAGCGCGTCGGTCAAGGGCTTCGGTCTGACGCTGGCGCTCGGCATCCTGTGCGACATCGCCATGATGCTGCTGTTCAAGGCGCCGCTGATTCGCCTGCTCGCTCCGCGCGTCATTGCGAAACACCCCGGCTTCTGGGGCGTTTCCGACTCCCAGGAAGCCGCACCGTATTTCGACGGCGAGAAGCAGCTGGCCGAAGGCGAGAAGCTGCGCGGCCGCTTCATCAAGCGCGATTTCGACATCCTGGGCCTGCGTAAGTACTTCCTCACGGCGGCATGCGTCGTCGTGGTGGCCATCGCGGTCATCGTCGGCGTGCGCGGCATCAACTTCGGCATCGAGTTCATCGGCGGCACGTCCATTGCGTTCCACGATACGGGCGACGTGTCGATCGAGCAGGTTCGCGATGCGTTCGAAGATGCAGGCGAGCCTGACGCCGTGGTCCAGACCACCGTTACCGACGGCGAGGAAGGTTTCCTCGTGCGTACCTCATCCACGTCCGCCGAAGACGCCACTGCCGTTGCGAATGCCGTGGCCGACACCTTCGGCTGGTCCACGAGCGGTTTCGAAGTCACTACGATCGGTCCCGACTGGGGCGCTTCGGTCATCCAGAGCTCCATTCTGGCGTTCGTCGTATCGCTGGTGTTGATCATCGGCTATATCTCGGTCCGCTTCCGCGATTACAAGATGGGCATCACCGCGGTCGTCGCCTTGCTTCATGACCTGGTGATCGTCTTCGGCGTGTATGCGCTGCTCGGCCACGAGGTGACCCCGAACACCATCGCCGCATTGCTGACCATTCTGGGCTACTCGCTCTACGACACGGTGGTCGTGTTCCATCGCATCAACGAGAACATGAAGTCCGATTCGGTGAAGTGCACGTTCATGAGCATGGCGAACCATTCGGTCAACGAGGTGCTCATCCGCTCGCTCAACACCTCGATCACGTCGTTGATCCCCGTCGTCGCCATGCTGCTGTTCGGCGGCGAGACGCTGAAGGACTTCGCGCTCGCGATGACCATCGGTCTGGTGACCGGCTGCTATTCTTCTATCGCTATTGCGACGCCGCTTTACGCCATCTGGAAGACGCGCGAAGATAGGTTCGCCAAGCTGCAGAAGAAGTACGGCACCGGCGTGCAGCGCTTCTTCCTGAACAAGCTGCCCGTGGCCGCCAAGGCCGAGGCTGCGGCTTCCGAGCACGGTCAGGCCGTCGTCGCCGAAGGTGCGACGAAGACCGCCGCGACGGGCGAATCCGACCATAAGAAGAAGGGAAAGTAGCCATGGCTGAAATCCGCGAGGGAAGCGCTCCGAATTTCGCACCCCCCGTTCAGGAGGGCGTCGTCTTCGAATTCCAGGACGAGAAGGGCGAAATCGAGCAGCTCGAATTCCTGGGCCTGATCCTGCACAACGACCACCGTTACGGATTCTTCTTCCCCGTCGACGAGAACGCTCCTGCAGGCTCGTCGGGCGAGGTGTTGATTCTCGAAGTCACCGAGCTTGACGAAGAGGGCCAGCCAGCCGCGTTCGAGCTTCTGATGGACGAGGCCATCGCCCAGGAAGTCTACGATGCGTTCGTCGAGGCGACGAAGGACATCTATCGTTTCGTGTAGGCTCTTTCGACGAACACCTATCGGCTTCGTGCCGAGAGACGAGGGCCCCGCTTCGGCGGGGTCCTCGTGCGTTTCGGGGCATGCGAACGAAGCGGCGGCGTCTGCGCCGACTTGCGGACCGGATGACGCATGCGGCTTTGCGCGCATATGAAAAAACGCCCGCGTACGGATACGCGGGCGTTCTGACATTCTATGGCGGAGATGCGTGCGAATCGAACACACCCGAGACGCTCTGCACGCCTCACAACGGCTTTGAAGGCCGCGGGGCCCACCAGGACCCATTCATCTCCGTATGGCTGCCGTCAACGGCAAGTTCAACAGTATAACAGTGCTTGCGACACGCCACGGAAAATGCGCAATGCGCGTCGCGTCCTAGGCGGTCTGCGGCACGGTTCGCATCTAGCGAAGACGACGCACGTCGCCGTCGCGCACGGTGACGCCGCGGTCGTCCATGAACTCGAGCAGCGGCATGGCGTACTTGCGTGTAAGCCCCATGGCGTCTTTGAGTTCCGATGCCGACGCGCCGCCTGTTGACTCCAGCACCGCGCGCACTGCGGCTTCCAGCTCGTCGTAGACCGAGCGCGCGAAGCACAGGGACGCATCGATGCGCACCGCGTCGCCGCGTCGCTCGAGCGCCCCGAGCGCCTTCTTGCACAGGGATGCGTTTTCATCCAGGCCGGCGATCAGGTCGTCGACGGGCGGGGGCGTGCGGCCCGCCTTCTCGAGTGCGGCCAGCACGGCGCGCTCTGCCTGCTCCTGCGCGGCTTTGGCGCCGCCCGCCGCGCTCGGATGGCTGACCGCGCCGTCCGAAAGCACGACGCGTCCCGTGCGCGCGGCTTCCTTCAGCAGCGCGTCGAAGCAGTCGGGCTCCATGCGCGGGAAGCGGCGCGAGGAAAGCATTGCTTTCGGCATGCCCGTCTGCAGCGGGTTTTCGGCATGGAAGCGCAGCAGTTCGTTTTCGATCGCCGACAGGTCGCGTGCCAGCACGGCACGCGTGGCCAGGCATGCGCCCGGCGCGTCTCCGAGCGAAAGCGCCTTGCCCGCGCTCGCCATTTCTTCGAGGCCTTCGCGCACCAGGGCCGCTTCGATGCCGGCCTCGGCGGCGATGCGCTCGATCGAGGCGGGGTGGCGCTGCATGGCGAGCGCCGTTTCGCAGGCGCCTTGCATGTCGTCGCTTCGCAGCGCGTCGAGCAGCGCGGTTTCGTCCTGCGACAAAGTGGTGCGGCGGCGCGGCCTGCCGGCCAGCACGCTTCCGCCGCCGATCACGTGGACAGGCGAATAGGAGCGCGCCACGAAGCGGTCGCCGCTCGCGACGGGCAGCGGGGCATCGAGGCGTATCTGGGCGTAGCAGCTTTCGCCGACGTCGAGGTCGCTGCGTCCGCCCATGAGCAACACGCGCCCCGTGACCTCGCGCGTGCCGTGCGCGATATGCACGCGCGTTCCCGTGGGAAACGGCTTGTCGGCGCCGCTCTGCGTTCCTACGTACGAGAACCGTGCATCGAAGCGGTCGGTGAGCGTGGCGACGCCGGGGTTTGCCAGGAAATCGCCCGCGTGCAAGTCGGATGCCTTCACCGCGTTCAGGTTGATCGCCACGCGGTTGCCGGCGCCCGCCTCATCGACGCTTTCGCCGTGCATCTGAACGGAGCGAACGCGCGCCTTCGTGTTGTGCGGCAGGATTTCGAGCTCGTCGTCGACGCGCACCGTGCCGCTCCAGAGCGTTCCCGTGACCACGGTGCCCGATCCTTTGACCGTGAACACGCGGTCGATCGGCATGCGCGCCGCATCGGTCTCGCGCGAGCGTACCGGGCGCTTCGCCACGGCCGCGACGGCATCGAGCAGCTCAGGCAGTCCGCGGCCGTCGCGGCTCGAGACGCCCATGATGGGCGCGCCGCCGTAGGGCGTCGCCTCCAGGGCGCGCGCCACTTCGTCTTTCATGAACTCGACCCATTCGTCGTCGACCAGGTCGATCTTCGTGAGGGCTACGACGCACGAGGGCACGCCCAGAAGCTCGAGCACGGCGAGGTGTTCGACGGTCTGCGGCATGATGCCGTCGTCGGCGGCGATGCACAGAAGCGCGACGTCGATGCCGGTGGCGCCCGCGATCATCTGGCGCACGAAGCGCTCGTGGCCGGGAACGTCAACCACGCCCATGCTGCGCCCGTCGGGAAGCTCGAGACGGGCGAATCCGAGCTGGATCGTGATGCCGCGCTTCTTCTCTTCGGCAAGCCTGTCGGGATCGGTGCCGGTCAGCGCCTGGATGAGGCTCGATTTGCCGTGGTCGATATGGCCTGCCGTGCCCAGCATCAAGCGCGGCGCGGATGCCGCGCGGGAAGGTTCGTTTCGTTTCGTCATGCGTTCGGCCTTTCGAAGTATTCCGTGAGCGCGCGCACGATTTCGGCCTCTTCGTCTTCGTCGAGGATCGTGCGGGCGTCCAGAAGCAGGGCGTCTTTCTTGATGCGGCCTATGACGGGCACGTCGCGTTCGCAGACCAGGCGGCGTTCGCACTCTTGGGCATCGCCGCGGATGAACGCGACGCGCACGACGCATGTGGGGATGTCGCACATGGGGAGCGCCCCGCCTCCGGCGCGAGAGACCTCGTCAACCACGTCGACGGCCGCATCCTGCGGGTCGAGCGCGCTGCGCAGGGCCGCAGCAAGGCGTTCGGCGCGCGGACGCAGGTCGTCGGCGGTTTCCGAGAGCATGCGAAGGGTGGGCACTTCGCGGCGAGCGCGCTCTTCGTCCAGATACAGGCGCAGCGTGGCCTCGAGCGCCGCGATCGTCATCTTGTCGAGGCGCAGCACGCGGGCGAGAGGGTTGGCTTTCAGGCGGTCGATATGGCGCTTTGAGCCTACGATGATGCCCGCCTGCGGCCCGCCCAGAAGCTTGTCTCCCGAAAATGAAACCAGGTCGGCGCCCTGTTTGAGCGATTCGGCCACCGTGGGCTCGCCGTAGCCGCCGAAGAAGGGCAGTGCGGCGAAGGCTCCCGACCCCTGGTCCTCGTAGACTAGCAGATCGCCGCGTACGTCGCGGGCCGCACGGTCGGCCAGCGTTTCGTCGGCGATGTCGCGCAGCTCGTCGATCGCGACGTTTTCGGTGAAGCCGATCAAGCGGTAGTTCGACGGATGCACCTTCAGCAGCATGGCCGTGTCGTCGTCGATCGCGCGCACGTAATCGCGCGCGTGCGTCTTGTTGGTGGTGCCGATTTCGACCATGTCGGCGCCCGAGAGCGCCATGATGTCGGGAATGCGGAACGAGCCGCCGATTTCGACCAACTCGCCGCGCGAGACCACGGCGCGGTGCCCCGAGGCGAATTCTGAGAGCACCATCATGACGGCCGCGGCGTTGTTGTTCACCGCGATGGCCGCCTCGGCGCCCGTGAGCGCGCAGATCAGCTTCTCGCAGTGCGCGTGCCTGCTGCCGCGCGCCATGGCGGCGGTGTCGTATTCGAGGGTCGAATAGCGCCCGGCGGCATCGGCCGCGGCGTCGACCGCGCTGCGCGCCATGACGCTTCGTCCCAGATTGGTGTGGATGACGACGCCCGACGCGTTGATCACGCGCCTGAGCGAAGGGCGCTGCGATGCGGCCGCGCGCAATAGCGCGTCGGTCGCGATGTCGTCGCGTTCGACGGCCTGGCGCGCGCCTTCGAGCACGGCGGTTCGCACGTCGTCGACGGCTTCGCGTGCCGCCTGCACGAGCGCACGCCGCGGGATGCGACCCTCGAGCGCCTTGAGCCGAGGGTCGTTGAGCAGCTCTTCTATAGAAGGGAGCGAGCGAAGAAGCTCGCGGTCCGATTGGTTCGGCATGGCCCTGCCTTTCTCGCCGGTACCGAAATCGCGGTCGTTTCCGCCTTTGCCTCGCCCCGTGTCGTCGGGGCGAAGACGCGGTGATATGCTTGTCGACCAGTGTCATATTCGCGGCATTATACCCCCATGCCGCAGGGCTCCGATGCATGGTTCGCGTCTGTGGAGCCGATCGCCGCGCGAGTGCGCGGAGGGGGCCGATCGAAGGCGGATGCATGAGAATCCTCAATATTACGGCGCAAAGGCCGGATAGCACCGGAAGCGGCGTCTACCTGGCCGAAACGGTGCGTTGTCAGGTGGCTGCGGGCAATGAGGCGGCGGCGGTCGTCGGCGTCGGCCCGCACGACGAGCCGTCCCTCGGCGTGTCGGTGCCATGTTTCCCGGTGCGTTTCGACACCGATGAGCTGCCCTTTCACATCGCGGGCATGTCCGACGTCATGCCGTATCCCTCGACGCGCTATCGCGATATGACGCCCGCCATGGCGGCGGCGTTTTCGGCCGCGTTCACGCGCACGATCGCGCAGGCGGCAGACGCATTCCGTCCCGACGCGGTGCTGTGCCATCATCTGTACCTGGTCACGTCGCTTGCACGCGAGACGCTGCCCGACGTGCCGGTGTGCGCGGTGTGCCACTCCACCGACATCCGCCAGATGAAGACGCACGGCCTCGAGCGAGAGCGCATCATCGCCGCAGTTCGCCGCCTGGACGCGGTGTTCGCCCTGCATGAGGACCAGAAGGCGCAGATCGTCGAGCTGTACGGAATCGACGAGGCGCGCGTCCACGTGGTGGGGACGGGCTTCAACGCCTCTGTGTTCAATGAGGGGCCGCGCCGTCATCCGGCCGAAGGCGTCCTGCGCACGGAGCCTTTCGAAATCATGTACGCGGGCAAGATCTGCGGCAAGAAGGGCGTCCCGTCGCTGCTCGAGGCGCTCGACATGGTCGCGGCGAGCGACGAGGCCCGCCGCTTCTTCGAGCCTGCCTTCGCCGAAGGGACCCTAGGTCGCGATCAGGCGCCGTTTCGTCTGAACCTTGTTGGCGGTCACAGCGACGAGGCCGAATACGAGCGCATCGTCGAACGTGCCCGCGCATGCCGTTTCCCCGTGGCGTTTCCCGGCAGGATCGGCCAGGACGATCTGGTGGCGGCCTATCGCGCGTCCGATGTGTTCGTGCTGCCGTCGTTTTACGAAGGCCTGCCGCTCGTGATCGCCGAGGCGCTTGCATGCGGTTGCAAGGCGGTGGCGACCGACCTTCCGGGCGTTCGATCGTGGTATTCGTCCCATGTTCCGGGCGCATCGGTGCTCTACGTGGAGCCTCCCCGCATGGCGTCGGTCGACGAGCCGCTCGCCGAAGACCTGCCCGCATTCGAGAAGCGTCTGGCGCGTGCCGTGGCCGAAGCCTGCATGATGCCGCGCGCGCAGGCGGACATGGCCCATATTTCGTGGGAGGGTCTGGCCGATCGCATCGTTTCGGTCCTACGCCGCTGCGCGGCGTAGCAGGGCGGGTCCTGCGCGTCCCGTGCTCGCTCGCGCGCATCGTTTCCGCGCGTTTCATAGGAACTTTCCCCGCGTGCCTGCGGCGCGCCTCGTTGGGTTTACACTGGACCGACCGACGAATAAAGGGGGTTCCCTATGACGATAGAACCGAATAAGCTCACGCGCCGCGTGATGGTGGGCGACGTGCCCATGGGCGCCGGCGCGCCGTGCGTGGTTCAGTCGATGCTCAATGCGCCTGCGGACGACGTGCAGGCCAACCTTGCGCAGATCGCCGCGCTCGCCGAAGC
>USLD01000042.1 GCA_900555495.1 uncultured Slackia sp.
ACGCCTTTGAGCTGGGCCGCATCGAGCGCGACCGCCACGCCGCTCGCAATGCCCGAAGGCGTGCGCACGACCAGGAAGTTGTTCACGATTTCGATGCCCTCGACCAGCTCGCCGACCATGCGCTGGAGGCGCAGGTCTTCAGGAAGCACGTAATAGCCGTCGCGGGATTTCGCCAATCCCATGCCTGCGATATCGCGCGACACGGTGGCCTGCGTGCAATCGTAGCCCTCGGAGCGCAGCTGCTCCACGAGGTCGCGCTGCGTCTTGATATTGCCGCGACGGATGATTTCTCTGATCACGTCGTGGCGCACTGCTCGCTTCGTCATAATTCTCCCCTCGATTTTATGCAAAGCACTGGAATGCGATACGAATCCAATATGGTTCACCAACGAGAAAATACAGGACGATGCATTATTTTTCAAGCAGTATTCACGCAGGCGAGCTTTATGTCATCGAATCGTAGCATATATGAATATTCATCGAATCACCTGCCGCCGCACGGGCGCCGCCGACCGGCAACAACTCGATGGCAGCTCTGTGATGCGTTGCGCTCCCGCGTCGCACACGAGGCCCGCGTGCGCTACCATGAGCCAAAACCCCGATCGAGGAGCAATTATGAACGCATCCGACATCTTCTCGGCCTCGCAGGCGGCGCACGGCGACCAGCCTGCCCGCGCCCATAACAAAGCGGCCCTCGTGGCGTATTTCGAAGAAGGCTCGGTCGCCGACCCGCGCGAGGTGGGAATCGAGCTCGAGCACTTCCTCGTCGACGGCACGGGCGAGCCCCTGTCCTACAGCCAGCCGCACGGCGTGCGCGACGTGCTGACGACCCTTTCCAAGCGATACCCCGATGTCACCGTGCACGACGGCGACCTTCTGGGCGTGGCCAAGCCCTCGATGAACGTGACCATCGAACCGGCCGCCCAGCTCGAGCTTTCCGCCGGCCCCTTCGCTTCGCTCGACACCGCGCGGCGCATCTTCGACGAATTCGAAGCCGATGTGGCCGACGCGTTGCGTCCCGTCTGCGGCCGCGCCTTGGCCATCGGCTACGACCCTTCGGGCCGCGCCGCCGACAAAGAGCTCATCCCTAAAGCGCGCTACGCCTACATGAACGAGTATCTCTCGGCCATATCGCCGTGGGGTCCGCGCATGATGCGCGGCAGCGCTTCCACACAGGTGTCGATCGACTACCGCGACGAGGCCGATTGCGTGGCGAAGATGCGCGTGGCGTCGGTGCTCTCTCCCATGTTCGCGCTGATCTGCGACAACGCCGCCATCTTCGAAGGCGGCCCGCGTCCGCATGCCTGCATGCGCACCGAAGTATGGAAGTACTGCGACCCCGACCGCTGCAACACGGTGCCGGGGCTTTTGGGCGGCGATTTCGGCTACGAAGACTACGCCGACTACATCCTGGACACGCCCGCCATCGTTCGCATGGACGAACACGGGGAGGCACACTACGACCCCAGGCCTTTCGGAGAGATCTACGCCGATACGCCCATGACGCGCGCCGATGTGGAGCACGCCCTTTCCATGGTGTTTCCCGACGTGCGCCTGAAATCCTACGTGGAAATCCGTCCCGCCGATTCCATGCCCGTACCCTACGCCATCGCCTACGCCGCGCTGGTCAAGGGCCTGTTCTATTGGGACGAGAACCTCGAGTCGCTCGAAGCGGCCTGCACGCAGATCGGCGTCGAAGACGTATGGCGCGCCAAAGAGGCGGTCATGCGCAGCGGCTACCGCGCCCGCGTCTACGGACGCGAAGCAGGACCGCTCGCCGATGAGCTGTTCGACATGGCGCGCAAGGGCCTTACCGCCATCGCGCCGCACGAGAAAGACCTGCTCGAGCCGCTGGCGTCGCTCGTCGCCGCGCGCACCACGCTGGCCGACCTGTCGTAGCCGCAGCGCTCCACGAGGCGCGCAAGGCGCGTACCGCCCCATAATGAGAAGAGCCTCCGACGACCGATCGCGTCGGAGGCTCTTTTCGCGAAGGGCGGTCCCGCTTCGAAGGACCGCCCGTTCGCAGGATGCGAAGCGAACCGCTTATCGCCCGCGCCCAGGCAGACGCTACCCGCGCACCTCGGCGCCCGTGGCCGCACAGGTCTTTTTGATCAGACGCTCGTGGGCCTTGTCGACCTCTTCGCTGGTCAGCGTGCGGTCGGGCGCGCGGTAGACGAGGCTGTAGGCCATGGACTTCTTGCCGGCGCCCACGCGCTCTTCATCGCGATAGACGTCGAACAGGCGCACATCCTCGAGCAGCTTGCCGCCGGCAGAGCTCATGCACTGCATCAGCTTCTCATGCGTCACAGACTCGTCCACCACGAACGCGGCATCGCGCTCGACCGCAGGGAACTGCGGCACGTCGACGTAATCGCGGGCAGGACGGCAGGTGCGCTCGAGAGCGGCCATGTCGAGCTCGAAGGCGACGACCGGCGCCGCCGCATCGAAGGCGGCCGCGGCGAGCGGGTGGATTTCGCCGATCCAGCCGATCGCATCGCCGCCGGAAAGCATCTGGGCGGCGCGACCGGGCTGCAGATGAGGAGCCTCATCGGCGGAAAGGGCCTTGAAGCGCACCTTGGGCAGCGCGAGCTCGCGCGCGATGGACTCGAGCACGCCCTTGCCGTCGAAGAAATCGAAGGCGGCAGGAGCGTTGTTCCACGCCGTATCGCCCATGGCGCCGGCGAGAACGCCCGCCAACTTGCGGCGTTCCTTGGGCTTCTGGGAGCCTTCGTGCGCGGAGAACACCGTACCCATCTCATAGAGCTGGATATTGGACACGCCGCGGCTCTGGTTGTAGGCGACGCTGCGCAGCAGGCCAGGGACGATCGTGCGGCGCATGCAGGACTGGTCGGCGTTCATCGGGTTGATCAACTCGGCGGCCTCGCCCAGGCCCTCTTCGCTCATACGCAGCTTCTCGACATCGTCGGCGGCGGCGAACGAATAGGTCATGGTCTCGTTCATGCCGCACGCGGACAGGGCGGCGTGCAGCTTGGCGTCGACCGCCTGGCGCTGCGTGCGCACGCCCAAACGGCCGCGGCCTGCGGGAAGCGTCGAGGGAATGCGGTCCATGCCGTACAGGCGCAGCACCTCTTCATACAGGTCGATTTCGCGCTCGAGGTCGGGACGGAACGTCGGGGCTTCGATCGCGAGCACGCCCTCGGCCCGCTCGGAGACGCCGCAGCCCAGACGCGTCAGGCAGTCGACGATGAAGTCGGCCGGGATGTCGGCGCCCATCATCTTCTGGAAGCGGCCGATGCGGAACGTCAATGCGCGCGATCCGTCGCTTTCGCCGGGCCACACGTCCACGAGACCCTCGCACACCGTGCCGCCCGCGACCTCGGCGATCAGGCTCGCCGCGTAATCGGCGCGCGCATCGATGCCGTTGTCGTCGACGCGACGCTCGTAGCGCAGCGAGGACTCGCTGATCAAGCCCAGATTGCGGCTCGTGCGGCCGGACTCGAACGCAGCCGTCTCGAGCAGGACGTTCACCGTGGCGTCGGTGACCTCGGAATCGAGGCCGCCCATGACGCCCGCGAGCGCCACCGCGCGCTTCGGCGTGGCGATGACGGTCATGTCGGACGTGAGTTCGCGCTCTTCGCCGTCGAGCGTGACGAGCTTTTCGCCGTCCTGCGCGGGGCGCACCAGGATGCGCGCCTTGCCGTCTTCCAGGTCGAGCGTGTCGAAGTCGAACGTATGCAGCGGCTGGCCCAGCTCGAAAAGCACGTAGTTGGTCACGTCGACGATGTTGTTCACGGAACGCTGGCCGATGGCGGTCAGGCGCTCGACGAGCCACTCGGGGCTCGGGCCCACCTTGACGTCCTTGATCAGGCGCGCGGTGTAGCGCGGGCAGAGCGCCGGATCTCACCGCGTCGGCCGTCTTATCGCCCGCCTCTTCCAGCTCGGCGGTCGGCTCGCACCAATCGCGGCCGTACATGGCGCCCACCTCGCGCGCGAAGCCCACCATGGACAGGCAGTCCGGGCGGTTGGGCGTGATCTCCAGGTCGAGCACCGTGTCGGTGAGGCCCAGATAGTCGGCGATCGGCGTGCCCACGACGGCATCCTCGGGCAGGACCCAGATGCCTTCGTGCTCGGTGCCCAGGCCGAGCTCGCGCTTGGAGCAGCACATGCCGCAGCTCGCCACGCCGCGCAGCTTGGACTTCTTGATCTTGAAATCGCCCGGCAGCACCGCGCCCACGGTTGCCACGGGCACCTTGATGCCCTGGGCGATATTGGGGGCGCCGCACACGATCTGGATGGGCTCTTCGCCGCCCACGTTCACCGTGACCACATGCATATGGTCGCTGTCGGGGTGCTCCTCGCACGTCTCGACATAGCCCACGACCACGCCGTCGAACGCGGCGCCGAGCGTTTCGACGCCTTCGACGCCCGTGCCCGTCAGGTCCAGACGGTCGCAGAATTCCTTGATATCACCGGGCACGTCCACGTAGTCGGACAGCCACTTCAGAGAAACCTTCATATCGTGATCTTTCCCTTCGAAACCTAGAACTGACGCAGGAAGCGCATATCGCCTTCGAGCAGCATGCGCAGGTCAGGCACGTTGTATTTCAGGCAGGCGATACGCTCGACGCCCATGCCGAACGCGAAGCCGGAATACTTTTCGGGATCGATGCCCACGAAGCCGTAGACGTTGGGGTCGACCATGCCGCAGCCCAAGATCTCAAGCCAGCCGGTGCCTTTGCACATGCGGCAGCGCTCGCCGTTGTGCAGATGCCCCGTGCCGCCGCACACGCCGCAGCTGACGTCGGCTTCGGCGGAAGGCTCGGTGAACGGGAAATAATGCGCGCGGAAACGCGTCTTGCGGTCCTCGCCGAACATCTGCTTGCAGAAGTACTCGAGCGTGCCCTTCAGGT
Source organism: uncultured Slackia sp. (assembly GCA_900555495.1). Classification (GTDB taxonomy): domain Bacteria; phylum Actinomycetota; class Coriobacteriia; order Coriobacteriales; family Eggerthellaceae; genus Slackia. The sequence continues at coordinate 4,872 of USLD01000042.1, forward strand.
CGCCGAAGGTGATGCCCTCGTCGACGACCAGACCCTCCACCTGATGGAACTGGGGAAGGTGGCTGGGGTCGGCCACGTCGCGGCGATACACTTTGCCGGGCGCGATGATGTAGATCGGCGGTTTCTGCTCTTCCATGGTGTGCACCTGCACGCCGGACGTCTGGGTGCGCAGCAGGACCTTCGACTCGCCGCGGACCGCCGCATGGTCGCCCGAGCGGTCGACCATGTAGAAGGTGTCCTGCATGCCGCGGGACGGATGGTCCTCGGGAGCGTTGAGCGCCTGGAAGTTGTAGTAGTCGGTCTCGACCTCGGGACCCTGGGCCACCGAATAGCCCATGCCCAGGAAGATGTCGGAGATTTCATCGATGATGCCGCTGATCAGATGGCGCGTGCCCATCTGCTGCATGCGGCCGGGAAGCGTGATGTCGACGGCCTCGGCGTCCATCTTCGCCAGAAGTTCGGCCTGCGAGAGCTCGGCTTTGCGGGCCTCGAGCGCCGCCTCGACGGCGTTGCGCACCTCGTTGGCGGTCTTGCCCACCGTGGCGCGATCCTCGGGAGCGAGCTGTCCCATGCCGCGCAGATAGCCCGTCAGCGTGCCCTTCTTGCCAAGCACGCCGACGCGCACGCTCTCGAGCGCGGCCGTGTCGCCGGCCTGCGCGATCTGCTCGAGCGTCGCGGCCTTCAAATCGATAAGTTCGTCGATTATCGCCATGTCACCTTCGCCTTTCCTTCGAACGGGCCTTTGCCCGGGGTTCATATGCATCGTCGCCGGCGCATGGAGGCCGACAACGAAAAAAGCCTTCTTTCATCCCGGCGCATCGATGATGCGCATCCAAGGACGAAAGAAGGCTTTCGCGGTACCACCTTGGTTGACGGCCGCACGGCGCCGCGATCGGTTTCCCGTACGCCCCGATCGGACGCGTCGGAAGGAAAACGACCCCGCGCGGGCTGCCGCCCACTCGTTCGCTCTATGACGGGAGCACCCGGCAACGCCTACTGAGCATCCGTGCCGTCGCACGGCATCGGGCGGCGCAGACCGCGCGATGCCGCAAGACCGCGCACCCCGCGTTCAGCCTTGCTGCTCGGAAGGGAATCGGTGAGCGCTTCGCCGGGCTCTTCCAGCCTAGGAGCCCTTCTCTGGCGGCTTCGCTTGCGCACCGCTGTCTTCGTCGACGCATTTCGTATCGCAAAACGATACAGAGCGCGATTATATCGCAAGTACCCGCGCGTCGCGAAGCGAATCGCGCAGTCGGCACGGCCTGCATCGAAAAAGCGCGATGAGCAGGCGGCGCGATACGGAAAAGAAACACGCCGGCAAAGGAACGCGACGAGCCGAGCGCGACATTGTATGATGCAGGAAAGACCGCCATCCCATTCGACGGAAGGACCGACCGCGCAGCAGCCCACCGACCCGACCAAGCAGCAGAACGCGTCGCAGGAAGCGCCCGAACAGCCGGATTCCGCGCCTGCGCAACCCGTGGCGCCGCAATCCGAACCGGTTTTGCAACAGCCCTCGCAGGCACAGCCCGAGGAGGCGTTCCAGCCCCAGCAGCCCGCCTACCCGAGGCAGGAGATTCCCTACGCCCCCGCACCGCAGCTGGACCCCTATGCGCAACAATCCTACCAGCAGACGGCATACCAACAACCCCACCAGCAGACGCCCTACCGACAGACGCCTTCGCCCTATCCCGCCGCCTATCCGATGAGCGATTTCGACCGCACGCTGCGCATGGTCGCCTTCATCCTGAACATGGTCTCCCTGGCCGTATCGGCCGTCCTCATCATTCCCTTGGCATGGATGATTCCCATGTGCATCACGTCGTGGCGCATCTACAAGGGCACGCGCCCGAACACCACGGCCTTCGGCGTCTGCACGCTCATCTTCGTGTCGTTGTTCGGCGGCATCCTGCTGCTCATCTCGAAAAAGGACCGCTAAGTGGGAATCTACGAAGACAGCGAGACGTACACGCCGTTCAACGAGCAGGAGGCGGTGGACAAGCGCACGATCATGGCCGCCCTCGAAAGCGGCGGCGCTTGCTTCGATCGCAGCGCCCAAGCGCATATGACCTGCTCGGTCTGGACCGTCGATGCGGCCATGGAGCAGACCCTTTTCGTCTATCACGACATCTACGATTCCTGGTCATGGATCGGCGGCCATGCCGATGGCGAACACGACCTCGCCTCCGTGGCCCTGCGCGAGCTCGAGGAAGAAACGGGCGTCGCAGGCGCGCGAATCGTGCCATGCTGCGGAAGCGACATCCTTTCGCTGGAGACGCTCACCGTGGACGGCCATGAGAAACACGGCGTCTACGTGAGCTCGCATCTGCACCTCAACGTGACCTATCTGACCGTCGCCGACCCAGCCGAGCCGCTGCGCTGCGCGCCGGGAGAAAACAGCGCCGTGGCCTGGATGCCGATGGACGAAGCCCTGGCTCGCTCGACCGAGCCGTGGATGCGCGACCGCATCTATCGCAAGATCGTCGCCAAGCTGGCCGCCGCACGACGCGACGCATAGGCCGACGGCCTCGAGCGCCGCGAATCCGCCTTTGGAAAGCAAAAAGCCCGCCTCTTGCGAGACGGGCTTTGCATTCACGCGATGTATGCGCCGTTACTCGGCAGCATTCTCCTCCGCGGGAGCCTCGGCGGCCTCGACGGCCTCCTCAGCAGGAGCGGCAGCCTCTTCGGCAGCAGCCTTGGCGGCAGCGGCCTCGGCCTTCTTGGCGTACTCGGCGGCACGGGCGGCCTTCTCGGCGGCCTTGGCCTCGCGCTCGGCCTTCTTCTTGGCCTCGAGCTCGGCGGCGGCAGCAGCCTTGGCAGCCTTCTTGGCGGCCTCGCGCTCGGCGACGGCGGCGGAAGCGGAACCGAACTTGTCAGCGAAGCGCTGGACGCGTCCGCCGGTGTCGATCAGCTTCTGGGTGCCGGTGAAGAACGGATGGCACGCGTTGCAGATGTCGATCTTCAGCTCGGGCTTGGTGGAGCGGGTAACGAAGGTGTTACCGCAGGTGCACTTGACGGTGCAGTCCATGTATTCGGGATGGATACCCTGCTTCATGTTGGTTTCTCCTTTTCAGGCGCCTTGGTTTCCGACCAAGACTAGACAGCCTTGGCATCTTATCACACAAGGCCACGCCGATGGAAGGATCGTTTATGGAGATTCGCCGATCGCGCAGCATTCATGCAGGCGGCGCGGCGCGGCGCACGCCGCCGCCCAAATGGACTAGAATACCGATATCGACGAGGGCCTGCGCCGACGCAGGCGCTCGTATCGCAGGCGCCCCATCCGCATGCGGGCGAAACGCGCTTCGCGCGACCGACGAAAGGCCGGCCATGGCCACCATCGATACCATCAAAGACATCCTGAACGAAAAGCTCGACATCGACCCCGCCGACGTGACGGGCGAGTCCACCTTCGAGTCCCTCAACGTCGACTCCCTCGACATGGTCGAGCTGGTCTGCGAGCTCGAGGACCGCTGCGACATCGATTTCGGCGAGCCCGAGGGCCTTGCCACCATCGACGAGCTCGTCGCCTACGTCGACAGCCTCTAGACCGACCGAACCGCCGAAACGCCCGCCGATGTGCGGGCGTTTCGTATGCCCGGGCGTCCATGCGCGCGGGCGAACACGAGACAAGCACGGCTCGCGGCCGCGGACCAGCCGCCGCGCCGGCCGACGAACGACCGCGCATGCGGGCGGCGCCCCATGCGAGAAAGGCACACCATGGACACCAAGCAACACGCGCTCGAAGCGCACGAGAACTGGCACGGCAAGATCGAGGTGGTCAGCCGCGCTTCCATCGAAAACGCCGCCGACCTCGCCGTAGCCTACACCCCGGGCGTCGCGGAGCCGTGCCTTGCCATCGCCGACGACGTCGACCTGTCCTACACCTACACGCGACGCGGCAACCTGGTAGCCGTAGTCACCGACGGCAGCGCCGTGCTCGGCCTGGGCAACATCGGCCCCGAAGCGGGCATGCCGGTCATGGAGGGCAAGTGCGCCCTGTTCAAGGAGTTCGCCGACGTGGACGCGTTCCCCCTGTGCGTGCGCACGCAGGACGTCGATGAAATCGTGCGCACCGTTTCGCTTCTCGCCGGCAGCTTCGGCGGCATCAACCTCGAAGACATCGCCGCGCCGCGCTGCTTCGAAATCGAGGCGAAGCTCAAGGAATGCTGCGACATCCCGGTGTTCCACGACGACCAGCACGGCACGGCCATCATTTCCGGCGCGGG